>CASCWU010000072.1 GCA_949155905.1 uncultured Lachnospiraceae bacterium | reverse complement strand
CAATCGAGGTTTTGCCGGTTCCCGGCGGCCCTACCAGACAGATGATCGAGCTTTCCACCCCTGCCTTCTTTTTCTGACGGACAGCCAGAAACTCTACGATTCGTTCCTTTACCTTTTCTAAGCCATAATGGTCCTTGTCCAAAATCCGGGCAGCATTTTTGATATCGTTATTATCCTCGCTGTGCTTCTCCCACGGCAGCTCCAGCAGCAATTCTATGTAGCCGCGAATCACAGCGCTTTCCGAGGAACTGGCTGCAATGCTGCGGAAGCGGTCGATTTCCTTGTAAATTTTTTCCTTTACCTGATCCGAGGCCTCCAGCGCTTCGGTTTCCGCCCGGAATTTCTCCGCATCGTCTACGGTATTGCTTTCTCCCAGCTCTTCACGGATTACCTTTAACTGCTCCCGCAGCAAATACTCCTTCTGGTTTTGGTCTACCTTTTCCTTAACCTTGCTTTGAAATTCCTTTTTCAGCCGCAGCAGCTCCACATTCTCCGCCAGTACCACGGTCAGCCGTTCAAAACGCTCCTGGATTCCGTCAATCCCTAACAGCTCGAGTTTTTCCTCCAAGGAAAACGGAAGCTGTGCCAAAAGCTGCTCCAACAGTTCGCTAATCGTCTCGATTTCCATTAGCTGCATCAAAACCGCCTTGGACATCTTTGGATTTTCGGAGGCGTATACCTCTAACATATCCCGCAGACTGCCAATCATCGCCTTTTCCTCGAGAACTCCTATCCCTTCGTCCGGCTCGTCCAAACAGATTTCTACCTGTCCGCACAGATACGCTCCTTCTTTTTCTACCTCTAAAAGCCGTCCGCGCCCTGTCCCGGATACCAGAACACGCAGGACGCCTCCTGGCAGCTTGATCAGTTGTTTAATCGTCGCAATCGTACCGATCTGATACAAATCCTCTTTTTCCGGGATATCGACATCCTGGTTTTTCTGCGTAGCCAAAAATACCGTAGCATCCTCTGCCATTGCCTTCTGTACGGCTGTCTTGGTAAGCTCCCGGCTGATATCAAAGTGTATTAGCATACCCGGCAGCACCGCCATTCCCCGCAGCGCTGCGATTGGCATTTTTCTCTCCATTTTCTACATCCTTTCTGGGTTTCACATTGCAGAAGAATCCCTGATGCCTGTATCGCAGACACCAGGGATTCTATATCAGAATTTTCTCAGGGTACTAGGCGCTCTCCCCTGCCGATTTCCGCACGGGCTTCCGATTTAGAAGCCTGCGGGGAGCCTCCTCCTCCGCCTCTACGATAGTCGGCTTTTCCTCGCCCTTTACTGCTGCCTCGGTAATGATACATTTCGATGCTCTCGTATTGGAAGGAGTATAAAACATCGTATCCATTAAGGTAGCCTCCATAATGGCACGCAGCCCTCTGGCTCCGGTCTTTCTCTCTACCGAGCGCTTGGCAATCTCCCGGATCGCCGCCTCGTCAAACTCCAAGGCCACTCCGTCTAGCTCAAATAACTTTTTATACTGCTTGGTGATCGCATTTTTCGGCTCTGTAAGAATACGAACCAGCGCCTCTTCATCTAACAGATCCAGGCCTACCATAATCGGTACACGGCCTACAAACTCTGGAATCAGGCCATATTTGACAAAATCTTGCGGCACCACCTGTTTAAACAGCTCACCGATGTTCCGCTTTGTCACATCCTGAATCGGAGCGTTAAAGCCGATGGATTTCTCGCCCATCCGGGATTCAATGATTTTCTCTATCCCGTCAAAGGCGCCTCCACAGATAAACAAAATATTTGTCGTATCAATCTGGATAAACTCCTGGTGCGGATGCTTCCGTCCGCCCTGCGGCGCCACCGACGCTACCGTCCCCTCCAGGATTTTTAGCAGAGCCTGCTGGACACCCTCGCCGGATACGTCTCTTGTAATCGACGTATTCTCGCCTTTTCTGGTAATCTTGTCAATCTCGTCAATATAAATAATTCCTGTCTCGGCTCGCTCAATATCATAGTCTGCTGCCTGAATCAGCTTTAAAAGGATATTTTCCACATCCTCGCCGACATAGCCTGCCTCTGTCAAAGCAGTGGCGTCTGCAATCGCAAACGGAACATTTAACAGCTTGGCTAACGTCTGTGCCAGAAAGGTTTTCCCAGATCCAGTCGGCCCAACCATAATAATATTACTCTTTTGTAGCTCTATCTCCAAATCCTTTGCGGCAAGCACTCTTTTATAATGATTGTAGACTGCTACCGA
Organism: uncultured Lachnospiraceae bacterium; assembly: GCA_949155905.1. GTDB lineage: Bacteria > Bacillota > Clostridia > Lachnospirales > Lachnospiraceae > MGBC131033. The sequence goes on along the minus strand of CASCWU010000072.1, from coordinate 16,879 downwards.
CAAGACCTTTTTGGCCTCCTCCTGCCCGATTACATATTGATCTAAAAATTCCTTGATCTCCTCTGGCTTGAGCAAGTTGATCTTGTCATCCTCATACTCGTCTGTCTCGAATTCCTCCTCGACAATCTCTGCACAGATATCGACGCACTCGTCACAAATATAGACATTCGGTCCGGCAATCAGCTTTCTTACCTGATCCTGTGTCTTACCGCAAAAGGAGCAGCGGAACTTGCCTCTTTCTTCCGTCTTTGCCATGATTGACTTACTCCTTTATCATAGTCTGCTGGTGACAATACTGTCCACCAATCCATATTCCCTCGCTTCCTCTGCCGTCATATAATTATCCCGCTCGGTATCTACCTCGATCACCTCAAGCGGCTTGCCGGTGTTGGCAGCAAGAATTTCATTTAATTTCCGTTTGGTCTTTAAAATATTGTCGGCTACGATTTTGATATCCGTCGCCTGTCCTCTTGCACCGCCGGACGGCTGATGGATCATAACCTCTGCATTTGGCAGGATAAACCGCTTTCCTTTTGTCCCACCGGCCAACAGAAAGGCTCCCATACTGGCCGCCATACCGATACAGGTAGTCGATACGTCGCATTTGATGTAGTGCATCGTATCATAAATCGCCATCCCGGCAGTTACGGAACCGCCCGGGCTGTTGATATACAAATTGATATCCTTGTTCGGATCCTCAGACTCAAGGAACAACAGCTGCGCCACGACCAGACTGGCCGAAACATCTGTCACCTCTTCTCCAAGAAAAATAATCCGATCCTTTAATAAGCGGGAATAAATATCATACGATCTTTCCCCCCGGCTAGTTTGCTCTACGACATATGGTACTAAACTCATATACACCCTCCGTTTCCACGGCAGAATCCGGCTTGCCGCCGTCCTCTGGCCACTCCTCGGTTCTGCAAATCCAGTCCTTTCCTTGGACACTTCCGTTCCGAAGCTGTCCTTCCTTTGTATGTTATTCTGCAGGTGTTTCCTCTGCGTCTGAAGAAGCCTCCTGTGCAGAAGCTGTCTCCTGCTGTTCTACCTCAATAGCGGCATCCGTCACTAGGTCAATCGCCTTCTGTACGGCTACGTCCATCTTTAAGCCCTCCATCTGGTCCTCTCCGTGCAGCAGCTCTTTCACCTTTTCTACCTCCATCTGGTACATGGAAGCCATCTTCTGTATCTCCTCGTCCAGATCCTCCTGGCTCGGTTCGATGCTCTCTGCCTTGACTACTGCCTCTAATGCCAGACGGGTCTGGATTCTCTTTACTGCCTGCGGACGGAGGCTCTCTAAAAAGCTGTTTGTATTCATGCCGGTATACTGCAGATACTGCTCTAGCTGCATCCCTTGGTACTGAAGATTCCGGGCGAACTCCTCTGCCATCTGGCGCACCTGGGAATCCACCATCGGATCCGGGATCTCCATCTGGGCATTCTCTACGATACGTTCGACCACCGCATTCTCCTTGTCTCTTCTGACAGCCTGCTCCTTCCGCTCGGTCAGCTTCTTTGTAACATCCTCTCTGTACTCCTGTAGCGTATCAAACTCGGAAACATCCTGGGCAAAATCATCGTCTAGCTCCGGAAGCTCCTTCCGCTTGATCTCCTTGATGTTTACCCGGAACATTGCCGGCTTTCCTGCCAGCTCTGCTGCCTGATAGCCCTCCGGAAAGGTTACATTAACCTCGATCTCTTCCCCGGCTCTTCTGCCTACCAGTTGGTCCTCAAAGGTGTCTATAAAGGAATGGGAGCCCAACGTCAACGGATAATTTTCACCCTTTCCGCCTTCAAAAGCTACACCATCCACAAAGCCTTCGTAATCAATCACGGCCTGATCGCCGTTCTCCGCCGGGGTATCCTCCGGCAGCGTAACCAAACGGGAATTCTGCTCTCTTGCATTTTCTAACTCCCTTGCTACCTCTTCCTCGCTGACGGAAGCCTTTTCGCACGGAACCTCTACACCCTTATACTCACCCAGTGTCACCTCCGGCTTTACTGCCACCTCAGCAGTAAAAATAAACGGCTTTCCCCTCTCAATCTGCAAAACGTCTACTTCTGGACGGGACACGATCTCAAGCCCGCTTTCCTCTACGGCCTTCTCATACGCATCCGGAATAATGTCATTGGCGGCATCCTCATAAAATATACCTGCTCCATACAGCTTTTCAATCATATTCCGAGGGGCCTTTCCCTTACGGAACCCCGGTATCGACATCCGGCTCCGGTTCTTTCGGTACGCCCTTTCGATAGCTTCTTCCAATACCTCTGCTTCTGTCTCTATCGTCAGCTTCACCATATTTTTTTCTAACTTTTCAATCTGTAAGCTCATCTTTCTACATTTCCTCCTTCGATATTCGCACGGTCTTACAACATTTTATCATTATAGCATACCTGTCCTGCGATTTCAATGTTAAATTACCGCCTGTATGCAGACTTTTCACCGTTTCAATAGTCCGCAGAGCAGTTGCGCCTCTATAACAGACATCCTATCAGGCCTCCCGACGTCCTCTAGCCTTCGTAACCGCCCGCCCGGATAGCTGCTACGATATGCTCTGCATACTGTCTGCACAGATCATCGCTCTCTGCCTCTACCATGACCCGCAGCAGCGGCTCTGTTCCGCTTTCCCGCAGCAATACACGCCCGTTTCCGGCCAGTGCTGCCTCTGCTTCTGCCACAGCCTGCCGTACCCCGGCATCCTCTCTGGCCTGTTTTTTATCTGCTACCCGTACATTAAGCAAAAGCTGCGGAAAAATCGTCAGCCCAGATAGCAAGCTAGAAAGCCTTTGCTTTTTCTCTAACATAACCTCCATGATTTTTAAAGAGGTCAGCACCCCGTCTCCGGTCGTCGCATATTTACTGAAAATGATATGGCCGGACTGCTCGCCGCCTAAGGAATATCCATGCTCCTGCATACTTTCGCTGACGTATTTGTCGCCTACCGCTGTCTGTTCATAGGCGATTCCTGCCTTTTCCAAGCCTCTACGCAGCCCGATATTTGACATCACCGTAGCAACCACGGTATTTCCCTCCAGCTCGCCGCGCTCCGCCATATATCTGCCGCACAAATATAAAATCTGATCCCCGTCTACAATATTGCCCTTTTCATCGACCGCTAAACATCGGTCGGCGTCTCCGTCATAGGCAAACCCGATATCCAGTCCCTTTTCCACTACAAAGCTTTGCAGTTCTTCTATATGCGTCGAGCCGCAGCCATCGTTGATATTTGTTCCGTCCGGCTCATTGTGCAGGACATAGGTTTTGGCTCCCAAGGCGTCAAACACCGACTTTGCTGTCTGAGAAGCAGAGCCGTTGGCACAATCAAGTCCTACTCTGACTCCCTGGAAGGAACGAGTAGCAAGGGAAATCAAATAGCCCAGATAACGGTTCCGCCCCAGCACATAGTCTGTCGTCCGGCCGATATTCTCCCGCTTTGCTAACGGCAGTTCGTCCTCCGGCCGGTCTACATATGCTTCGATCAGCTCCTCTACCTCTGCCTCAAGCTTAAACCCGCTGCCGTTAATCACTTTAATTCCATTGTCATAATACGGATTGTGACTGGCCGAAATCATAATCCCGCAGTCAAAGCCCTCCGTCCGCACCACATAAGAAACGCTCGGCGTACTTGTGACATGCAGCAAATAAACATCCGCTCCGCTGGCCGTCAGACCTGCTACAAGTGAGTACTCAAACATATAACTCGAACGCCTCGTATCCTTGCCGATAACTACCCGCGCCTTATGCTCCTTTCCATAATGATAGCCCAAATAACGTCCTACCCGGTAGGCATGTGCTACCGTCAAATCGACATTCGCTTCACCCCGGAAGCCATCTGTTCCAAAATATTTTCCCATCTTCTCTCCCTCTGCCTTTTATTTTCTATCTTATGCGTATTGCACTGCATTGCGTTCTATTACAGTTATATCCTCTGTCGCAGCATTAGTATAACACATATTGGTAAAAAAGCAAATTTTTATTTCATGACACAGCTCCTATCCCCTGGCAGCAAAATAACGTTTTTCTCTATTGTAAAAGAAGCTGGTTCCACCAAGGTGTCCCAGCTTCTTCTTTTTTCATTATCATAATTATCCTGTTGTACCAGCCTATGTCTGCCTTATGCCGTATAATCTACCCGGCTTCCGGCTTCCTTTTTCTGGTTCTCGTAATACCGGCTCTCCCAGCGATCTCTGGCAGCCGCATTCCGAATCTGCTCCAGTAAGCCCCGGACGCTGCTGGCCTTCACCTGATACCGTTCAGCTTTTTGGCTCTGCTCTGCCTTTTTAGCGTCCTTGGCAGCCTGCTCCGCCTTATTGGCTCTGGACTGCTCGATCCGCTCCCTCTGACCAGCGCTCAGCTTTTCTAGCTCTGCGAAATAGGTAACGGTTCCTTCCTTGTCAATGGAAACGCCTACCTTTGTCACTTGATCAGCATCCGACCCCAGCTTCTTTAACATATCCTGAAGATCGGTCGAGGATTCGTTTAACAAATTCTCGTACTTGGCCTGGACATCCTTATCGGCTGCCATCTCCTCTAACGTCTCCGGATCGATCAGCACACTGAACTCTGCGGTTCCCATCGCCAAATAACGCTGAGCCTCCTCGTCGCTGCTGTAATCTGCTACGATAAAGCTCATATTGCTATGCTGCTTTTTTAAATTCTCCAGCAATGCCTTTGCTTTATCGGAAAGCTGTGTAATCTTTTTCTTTTTGGTTTCGTCCGTTTCCTTCGTCCGGGTGTTCTGGTTCGTCCGGTCAGCCGTTCTCTGCCGGTTGTTGACATAGGACGTACTCTGGTAATTCCCATACCTTCCGACCGTATTCATCATGCTACTCTCCGCCTTCCTTTGCTTTTTAGAAGCTGCCGTGGCAGCTTTCTATCGTGCCATCCTGCACGGCGAACGGCACGGAACTCCTTTTACGTAGGGTATATCGGCACATAATTGGCAAATATTTACCTTTTGCCCCCTGATTCTCCTAAAAAATGAAATCTAGGCGCTGCCTTAGCCTCTGAAATTCCTCTTCCTGCTGCAAACAGAGCAAATCCGGATGCAAAAGTCCCTGCTGTGCGCTCTCTAAAATAACACTTTTTTCCCGGGGTGCCTGTGTTCCCAACTCACACCCCTCATACCAGTCCTCAATCCGGTCAAAATACGCATCTTCATGGCGGGAAAGATGATCTCCCTCTAAAAGCCACTCCACAAGGGAAACATAACGCCTGAGCCGGGTCAGAGCCTCCTTCTTCCTTCCGTAAAACCCATAAAGCCATGCTGCCTGCAGCTCAAACAAGACCATCGTGCTAGGCTGCAGCCGGTTCAACTGATATGCCTCTGCCAGCGCGTCAATCCGTCGGATGGTTTCCTCACAGCCCGGCAAATCCTCCTTTTGCAACTCCATATATAAAATTGCAGCATTTACCAGGGAAAGCAGATGAGAAAACATACTGATTTGCGTATAGCTGACGGCCTTTTCCATTGCTCCCATCATCTGATAAGCCCGAATCAACAGTCCGTCGCTCTGTCCTGCTATCCGGTAAGGATTGTTCTGCTCCTCAAGACGCTCAATTACCTCCTTCGCCCTGCCCTGCAGCAAAAAAGCCTGTGCCTGCAGCACCAGGGTATCCCCGCAAAGCCCAACATCCTTACACTCCTCTAAAATATGCTCTAACAGCCCTATCAGCTCCTCCAGCACTGCCTGCTGCTCTTTCTTGCTTCCGGCCAGCATAAAGTGATTGAGCCAAAGAATTCCGATATAAAATAAAAACGGGAAGCAGGAATAATAGCCCTTTACCAGCTCCCGGCACCGCTCCATCACTACAGGAAATGGTTTTTTAGAAAACTCCTCTGACAGCTCCGAATAATAGCGCCGAATCTGCTCCCGGTCAAGCTGCGGCGCATAGCCTAACAGCTCGTCTACGCTGACATCAAAAAAAGAGGCAAGCTGCGGCAGCAGCAAAATATCCGGCAGACTCTGGCGCGTCTCCCATTTGGAAACCGCGGCCTTTGTCACCCCGATAAAATCCGCCAGCTCCTCCTGCGTCACCCTGCGCTTTTTCCGCAACCGAACCAGATTTTCCGCCAAATGCAGGCCGTTCATTGCTTTCCTGCCATAAACGCTTCAATCTCGTCCGGATCGCGGATAATCGCTTCCGACATCACCTCGCAGCCGGTTTCCGTAATCAGCAAATCATCCTCAATCCGAATCCCGATTTCCCATTCGTCAATATACAGCCCCGGCTCGTCACTGATGACTGCTCCCGGCCGGAGCTTTTTGTTCGCATCGACCGTTACGTCATGCACGTCGATTCCTAGATGGTGAGACACTCCGTGCATATAGTACTTTCCGATGTCCTCCTCTTTGTCTATCAGCCCTAAACGAATACAGCCCTCTGCCAGTACCTTTTTGCAGATTTTATTGAGATCCCCTGTCGTCATTCCTGGCTTGGCCTCTGCCGCGATTCTCCGGTTCGCCGACAGCACGATTTCATACACCTGTCTCTGCCGCTCGCTGAATTTCCCGTTGACCGGATAGGTTCTGGTGATATCTGCATTGTAGCCCTGATACCTTGCTCCTAAATCCAAGAGCAGCAGGCTGCCGTCCTCGCAGGTATCCCGGTTCGTATCGTAATGCAGCATTGTCCCGTTTTTCCCGCTGCCGGAAATCGTCGGGAAGGCCGGACCGTCTGCTCCCTGATGAAAGATGCTGTATTCAAACTCAGCCTGTGCCTGATATTCCTTGCTTCCCGGCTGCAACGTCCTCATCACCTGCTGCAAGCCGTTATCCGTCAGCCGAATCGCCTCTCGGATCCGCGCAATCTCGTCCTCGTCCTTTTGCATCCGCAGCTCTGCAATCAGCGGAAACGCATTTTTTACCCGAATGCCCGGATAGGCTGCTGCAAACTCTCTGGCTTTCTTCAGGTTGTAGCTCTCCAAATCCTGCGCCTGATGACGGTAGGTATCAAAATAAACCGTTTCTACATCCTCTCTTGTCATAATACGATCCAGCGTAGACTCCAGGCTATCTATGTAATGCACCTGCCCCGCCTTTTCAAACTCTGCCGTCTCCTGTGCCTCCTCCTTTGTCACCTTCCTGCCGTACCAACGCTCGGCATCCGGCTTCGGCTCCTCGATGTAAAGCGTAATCTTTGGCTCCTCCAGCGCTTTATCAATTAACAGCGCCATATTGTCGCGCCGCAGCCCTGTCAGATAAAAAAAGTTCCGGTTCGCCTCAAACGGTGCATATTCGTCCGCGCTTACATGCTGCTCAATTCCCGAATACAGCACCAGAATCGAATGCTCCTCCATCCGATCCAGTACCTGCTTTCTGCGTTCTGTCAGTCCCATTGTCTTTTCTCCTTTTCTATGTTTCTTTCTCTGCACACTTTTTCCTGCTTTCATGACCGTGTTCAGTATACTCCACGTAACGGCAAAAGGCAAGCCTATCCTAGCCTCCTTGGAATCCCTATTGCCTGTATTTGATTCTCCTTCACCAAAATCTGCGTTTTCCGCTCCCAGTTTTCCGCATCCTGATACCGTTCCTTTAAACGCTCATCCAAAATATAAATATTCTGATTACTGGAGCCCCGAAAGCTTTTATTATCATTTAAGGAATTCAAATACAATCCATCCACTAATATGCCTGTTTCCTCCAAAATTCCCTGAACCAGCGCTCCCTTTTGATTTAACTCCTCCCTGGTATACCCGGAATAAATCAAAATATCCTCATACCCTGCCCTTTTCAACGCCTTCACAAGCTCATATAACTCTTCCGGCTGTTCAAAGGGTTCGCCGCCGGTTATCGTTATCCCGTCTGCATGTGCCACCTGGCAAACACACTCCATCACGGTATTTAACGAAATATTTTTATCTGGGTTAGGCTTCCATAATTCCGGATTCGAGCAATTCTCACAATGATGCGTACAGCCAATCGTCCAGATACCGATTCGGTTTCCATACCCAAGCGTCTGTACCGGATAATATATCCTGTCAATCTGCATCTTGTATTCTCCTGATCCGAAACGAAACATTGGCAAATCTTATGGTACTGTCCTTGTCCACGGATACCCATTCCAGCTTCGGTATTCTCTTTTCGTTCACAAATGTGCCGTTTGTACTGGCATCCATTACCTGAACTACATCGTCAACCACCCGCAGCTTGGCATGCGTTCTGCTCGTATAATTGCTGGAATGAAACAGCTCCTGAAACAGCTCGCAATCCCTGCCGACTGTCACCTCTCCGTCTAAGCAGCTTCTACAGGCCTCCTCTGTGACAGAAACCATTTCCCAGCCGCCTGTCTCTTTTGTACTTTCCAAATCGGAATCCTCTATTTTCTGAGGAAATACAAATGTCAAATCATATCCGCACTGTTCACATTCAACCGCAGTAATCGCATTTTTATGATTGCAGTTTTCACATATCTTCACTTCTATGCTCATATTCCTACACTTCTTTCCTGTTTAGTCGTTCAAATACCGCTTTTTTTCTGTTCTGACCCGTCTTTCCTCTCTCTTAGATACCACATCTACCGCCTTCGCGTATTTTCTGTCCGGAGCGCACAGCCGCTCTTCTTCTAACGATATCCCATATTCGGTTTTTAGCGCCTCCCTGATTTCTGCATAATCAGGACAAAACCGCCGCATTTCAGCCTCTAGCTGAGCCGCTCTGCTGGCATCCATATCCGCATCGGTTCCTCTTCCTACCACCTCAAACAGCATCTGCCCCTTCTCCGACATAGAAACGTTGATCAACGAATCTTCTCCAAATACAAAGTAATCCTTTTCGATTTGTCCGGATAAATTCGTTACAATGCTGTCCTCTAACAGCGCGTAGCCCTTTTCGGCAAATATTTTATGGATACACTCCGCAACATACTTTGAAGCCTGCTTCTGTTCCAGCGCTGTCTTCACCTCTTTTACCGCTATGTCGGCCTCCTCTATAGAGGCTGGCAATTCTTTCGCTTCCCAACCCAATAACGCATACATCCCGCGTAATTCCTGAAGCTTCTCTAACAGCTCTATCGTATTCTGCGAACGGTTTTGTTCGACCTCGATTGCCTGAATCCGCAACGCAAGCTGACGCTTTTTGTAATCGGTATCTCCGACCCTCATAATCGTCTCGTCTATGGATTGCTTTTCCTGTTCATAATCGTCAGAAGCAGCCAGATGTTCTAAAAGTTCATAATACAATTCCTGCAAATCCTGCGGTATCGTATCAATTTTTTCGCCTGTATCCGTCCAATCCGCAGACATAAATGCCTCCAGACGGCGTTCCTGCAAAGCGGCGGTTCCTTCTGCCACCACCAGTTTTTTAAACTCCCTCAGCAAAGAAAGATTGTTTTTGAGCTTTTGTATCTGAGACTGAAAAGCACGGAAGCTTTGAAGCAGGGTATCGCTGTTTCCTTCTGTGCTGCACGCTAAGAAAGAGGCCGCCCGGATGGCAGCAATCGTTTCCTCCAGCTTCCATAAGGTTTTGGACTCCGGAATCAGCTTTCTGGCTTCCTCTGCCATACGTTCACAGTCCGAAACAAAAGGATCACCGCAATATCTTTTTTTATCCTTCTCTAGCTGACGGATATCCTTTAAAATCTGGCTGCATTTGCTCTTTTCTATCTGCGCTGCTAATTCCCGTTCTAACTGCCTGATCCTTTGCCAATCTCTGATATTCGCTTTGCTGTATTTTGGACCGCTCATCCTACCACGCTACCTTTTCATAAATTTCACACCATTTCTCAACCTGCCTGCCATATCCCAAGGAATCTACCCATGCCAGAAACAGCTCGTTTTCTGCCAGCTCCCCGGCGATCTTCTCTCTGGTATCCGGATCCTCACTTTCCAAATATTCCACCAAATCGGTAAGATCCTCACACGTTACCTGCTTTACCTTAAATCCCATTTCAGGATGCAATACATACATCAGGGTAAAATATTGATGGGATTTCGGATTCTTCTTTAATGTCTGCATAACGTCCGCTATCTTTTGCACCAGCTTCTCCTCAAAATGATTCTCTGAAGCATATTGATAAAGCGCACCGTTCCTTATCATCTCTGCGATATCTGTGTCGATTTCCGGCGCTTTAGCGGCCATCGCGTTTCCTAAAGCTTCCATATCGTTATATAAATTCCCCTTATAGCAGAGCGGCGCATTGGGATTGAGTAAATAGATCAACTTGAACACCGCCATGTTTTTGTCGTCCATCTCTTTATAATCCATACACTGAGACGCCAGTTCCTCGTTAAAGTCTGCCAGATATTTGTCTACCAGTCCCCGGAACAAATGTTTCTTGGCATTCTCCCAGTTCCGTGCAAACGCCATACTCAAAGAGGTTAAATCATAAAATTTATCCGACAGAAAATTATAGGGCTTTTCCGTCTCTGTGCTTCCTGTATGCTCCTGTATCTCTACCGTTTCGCCGTCGATCCACCGTTTGACCTCCTCATAGCCCCACCGCTCCGTCCGATCCTTGACCGTTAGGCCTCTTATCAGACACTGTATCCGATATGAAACCGTTTGAGGAAGCTCCAGCTTTTTATTGATCGTCTGATACAAAATTTGCATATCGGACATTCCGGCAAAGGGATCTACGCCCAATACCAAATGATAAATAGTGATGCCAAAGGAATAATAATCCGATTCCTTTGAAATAAAGCCATTGGATGCCTCTGGAGCAGAATATCCCAGAGTACGTGACATAGATGTGGCTCTGACTGACACATCCTGATTTAACACAGAGCTTATACCGAAGTCTCCTATGATCACTCTTTCTCCGTCCTCTGACCAAAAAAGATTGCTGGGTTTGATATCCCGGTGAATAATCTCCTTATCGTGCAACGCCTTCAGTCCCTCATTGATACAGGGAATGATCACCTTCTCTATGGTATCCTCCGTTATAGGGATCCGTGCAAGCAGATCCCCCTCCCGGTAATAGGGTAATACCTCATAAAAGCGTCCGTTGTAGGTTCCCTGGGCTATGCTGTGAATGACATAGTCGCTTTCCACACTGTTTAAGATTTCAAGCAGCTCTTCCTTCGGGGTTTTGTTTTTGTGATACAGCTTCAGAATATACTCTGTCTCCTCTTTTTCCGTAAGCAGCAAAGTTGCTTCTCCGGTATTTTCCGACACAACATCTATCACCGTATATCCGGCAATTTCAGTTCCTCTGCCAATCGAAGCCGGACTGCTCCCCTCAGGAGCTTCCCCCATAATCCACGTTGCGTTGACGTTTTCGGCGTCCTTTCTTCTTTCGGTTTTCCTTGGCATCTCAACCATTCTCTGTGTAACGTTGCCTGACGCCTGTTCCAATACCTCTGTAGTTCTTCCTGTCGCCATTTATTCCTCCTCATAAACAAGCAGGATAACGGTAGCATTATCGTACCCGCCCCGCTGGTTCGCCTCGCTGACAAGGCGCTGTGCTGCTGTTTTCCAATCCTTTTCTGCTTCTAATAATTCCTCCATCTCATCTAACGAAAGCATATCCGTTATTCCGTCGGTACAAAGTAAAAACGCAGCCGCATTTTGCTCTTTTTTTATATGAACCAGCTCAATCACAGGATGGGTGCCGACGGACTGAAGCAGGGGAGGCTTTCCTGACGGCTCCCCCTCCGGCCAGCCTTGTTCCCCGAAAAGAGAAGCTAACGTATCATCCGTCGTCTGCTTTTCCAGATATCCATGATTGATGCTAAATACCGAGCTGTCGCCGATATTGTAGATATATGCTGTCTGCTGAAGCATCACAACACCTGCTATCGTACAGGCTCCGTCTGCTCTCTGGCTACTTTGAAGCGAATGGTATACATATTCGTTCATGGCAAGAATCCTGCTTTCGATCTCCTGCTCCTCTGCAATCCTTAAATGGCTGCAAAGATACTCCTGCGCCTTTTCCACCGCATACGCCGCATATTCGGTGCTTCCTACGCCGTCGCATAAGGCAACATGAACCGTCTCTCCATCTGATTCATAATAAATTTCCCTATGATCCGAATGCTCGCAATGGATGCCATCCACCAAAAATCCATCCTGGTTCTGCGTTCTCTTTTTGCCTGTATCCGTTATTGCATATACCTTATACATATTATCCGCACTCCAATACTACCACTTTATCGTTTTCTACAATGTTTTGTATTTTTACCACCATTCCAGGCTGAATCTGATGATCAAATAAGTACCTTGCCAGTGGATTGATCAAATATTTTTCGATCACATTTCCGATACCGCGGCCGCCATTTTCCAAATTGCCAAAAGATTTTTTCTTTAAATATTCTACGGCAGCATCCGAACATTCTAATTCTACGCCTTTTGTTTCCTTTACATTCTCCGTAATCGTTTTTATATGCTTGCTTAAAATCTGCAAAGCGGAATCCTCTCTGATAAAATCAAACACTACAAAATTTTCACCGATCCGGTTTAAGATTTCCGGCCTGCCAAGCTGAAGCTTAAAATAGTTTCGGATAGACGCAATAATCTTTTTGCTCATATCCTCATAGGACATATCCAGCGAAACATTTAACTGTCTGTTTCCATAGTCATCCGTCTCATAGATTCCCAAATTACTGGTAAATATGATGATGCTTTCCGAAAAATATACGGTTTCCCCTTTCCCGTCCGTCATCCGTCCATCCTCTAAGATCTGCAAAAATTTATCAAATATGGAAGGATGCGCTTTTTCAATTTCATCAAAAAGAATAATCGAAAAGGGCTTTTCCTTTACTGCCTTTGTCAACTGGCCGCCCGACTCGTATCCTACATATCCAGGAGGCGCTCCCAGTAATTTCTGATCCGAATGTCCCTGCTGGTATTCGCTCATGTCAAACCGGATACAGGAATTATCTTCTCCAAACAAAAGATTGGCCACGGTTTTCGCCATTTCCGTTTTCCCGGTACCCGTAGGGCCGGCAAAAAACAGGATTCCTTTCGGCTTCCCCTTACCGGAATGCTGTATACCGGACATATCACTGACGGCTCTTTTTATAATATCCAGAACCTGCACGACCGCATGATCCTGTCCTTTGATTCTGTTTTTAATAAACTCCTCTGCCCTGGCTATCTTCTCTGCCGGAATATCATTCCAGGGATTTTCCTTTATCCCATATTTGTATAAATTGATAGCGTCCGCAATATTCGTAATATCAATATTTTCATTTTTACAAAGTATCTTTAACGCATTTAATTCTACATTCTGGAAGCCGTCCGTCAAAGCTACGAACGTCTCTTTACAATCATATAATTCCTTTTCTGTCAGTTGTTCCGCTCCTGGAAAATACTGTAGCTGCGTATCGGCAAACTGCGTTCTGACATCCTTTCCGGGCTTCTGAATGGTCAAATTCTTGACAAATGGATTATTCAGATAAAACCAGACCGGAATATCATTTGCCTTCTCGCACAAAAGCAAAAACACATTGGTCATAAATTTATCATTTTTCTTTACTTGAATTTTCTTTAAAGAAGCCATCATCAGCTTGGTATAAAAATCTCTTTCATTCTCCGATACGTTGTCCGCCGATAAAACATAGCGGGAGGCCAGCATCATCACTACGATAACCGGCGTTTCCCGGTTATCCATAACCAGCCGGATAGCATCCGCCGCCTGGCCAAAGGTGAGGTTGATTTTTTTATCTGCCGTTACATTCTTCTGCTGACCGGACAGCTCGGCAAACCTGTCCACATCCGTTGGGCTAAACAGGTTATAAAAGCCGTCAATATGATTGTAGAAAACAACGCTTCCATATCCCTTTTCTATAAAGTATCGGTATAAATAATTTTCTAAAGAAAGCATATCCCATCTCATTCCATCTTCCATTCTGGTCGGATACGCATGCAGATCATAAATATCTCCCTCAATAAGAAACGCGGTCTTAATATCTAAAAACCGGTCTAGTTCCTGGTGCCATTTTTCTATCTTCATACTAACACTCCATTTACTCTATCGTATCCACCAATAATCCGTCCGGCGTAGCATATACGGCACGGATAAAGGCCTCGCTTTCCTCTACGGAAGTCACTTCCTTTGTGGAAAGCTCCATCGCATAGAGTACATAGCTCTCCTGTATTTCTCCCAGGCTTTCTGTTCCCTCTTCTGACGCTATCTCCAGATTGGTATAATACAGATGCTCTTTATCTGCTCCTAACAAGAGCGCACCTGCAGCCAGCTCCGTACATTCCGTCCCGTCAACGCTGATTTTAAATATCTTCATGCCGCTCTGCACAAACAGTCCGTCCGCTACAAAAAAGCGCTGGACATAATTGGCGATATCCTTGCTCTTCTTTGTATCCATTGCAACCCGTTTTAGCACTCCGTCTTTCCCAAGACAAAATACATACTTTCCATATAGCATAAACCGCTCTGCCGGTTCTGAAATAAAGAGTTCGTCTGCGGCGGTTTCTATCCTGTACCTATGAATCCTGCTTCCGTCCAGCTCATCCAGATAAAAAACATCCTCTGGCGTGGCAATCACTTCCGATACGGTACCCTCTGATACAAAAACCCGATTTCCGTCCAGCTTTATAACAAGCCTTTTCTTTTTACTTGTATAGGCTTCTAACGTTCCAATCCTGTTATAGTAGTTTTTATTTCCCTCGCAGTTTCTTGAGATACCAGCGAGCGCCGTATTCGTGTCTATTCCCAAAACATTCTCCTCATACCAGCGAAATGCCTCTGCGTTTCCCCGCAGGATGTCATTATCATACAAGGTAAGCAACGTATCATATTCGGCTGACGCCAGATAAGTTTTTAGTACCTTCTCTTTTCCTCTCTCTTCTGTCCTGGCCAGCTCCCTGCCTACAAAAAAAGACGCTCCGATAAAAAGAAGGGTGGCGAACCTGAACAACCATTTTCTTTTGAAAAGCTCTTTTTTTCCCATTCTATCACCCCAAAATCCAATATGCTGTCAAAGCAATCAAATAAATAACTACTGCTGCCATTCCGTCTTCGGCGGTGACAAAAAGTATGCTTTTAGAAAACTGATACATCACCGCCGCAATCGAGAGCAGGCTCCAAATAAGCTTTTTCACAAAGATCTTATTTTCTACAATTTGAAATCTTATCCTTGCTGTCTCCTTCTCTCTTTCCTGCTCTCGGTACCGCCTCCTTCTCTCTGCCATCTCCCTGGCAGGGATGCAATATACCATATCCTTCAGTTTTTCTATCATCTGAACTTCCAGGGTTTCCAGATCCTCAAAATCAAATAATTCCGCCTTGTCCTCTAACGATAACACAACATCTTCTGAAAAAACGGACCATACATCGCATTCCGGAATATTGGTGAAATTAGTTCCTATATTTTTGCTATCTGTTACAAGCTCCTGTAAGGATCTCAGGGAATCGGCATTATAAAAATCTATTTTCGGAAGCTTGCGGAGCTGTCCTACCTCGCCGTGGCAAAGCATTCCATACAGCTTCCGAATACACTCTTCCAAAAACGGAACGATCTTCTGAATCTCCAAAACCTGCTCATAGGTTGCTTCCTCCAGTCTGGCAGGACTATAATACTCCTCCATAACAGAAGCCGCCCCCTGATATTTTTGAAGCATCCGATACTCCGGCATTTCCAGTATTTCCGTAATCAGCAGACGTTTTTTGATTCTCGTATCCTCCGGCTTGCAGGCTGTAAGCAAGGTATATAATTTTCCTGTCGCTGTTTTTAACATAGCTATCATCCCACCCTGTTATTCAAATGGCATAATTTCATTTTTCTTCGTAAAATCTCCTGTTGTTCTTACTTCTATCCTGGAAATCCGTTCTTCCAAAGGCTGCGCCAAATCTATTTTTTCCAGATTCTCCCTTGTAGAACGCATAGCAAACGCACATCGGTTTTTTCCCGCATTCTTTATATAACCATTAAAAGCAACTGTCTCCAATCCCTCCATATAAAAGAACGCAAAAATCTCCTGGAGCGTTCTAAACGCAATCGCATAAAGCACCTTTGAATAAAGGTCGGCTGTTTCTTTCGTTTTTTCCCTTACCTCTTCTATCTCATCGGTTTCCGGATGATAAAAATAGCTTTTGTTTACCGGAAACGCATCCAGATCCGGGAAAAGGAAATCCGTAATGATACTCCTTTTCTCCCGGTCATACATCACTTCAAACTCGTACTCAAATTCCCCCGGCTGCTTTGCATTTGTTATTACGATAGATATGTATTGTTCCACAGCCTCCCTTTCCGTCTCTTCTAACCGCTTTCTGAAACGGAGAATTTCTTCGTTTCTTTTTTTCTTTTCAAAATCGAACTCTGCCTTATTCTTTAAATATTCCACTACCGCATCCTTTTTACGGATTTCATAGGTTCTCAGGCTTTCAATTACATACTCTGGAACCTCAAACTTTTTTTCCTTCATAAAAAGGGATTTAAAAAAGCCCACCTTATAAGTTATTTTCTGGCTCGGAGCCTCCCCCTTCCACTCGAATGGCGGAAATTCCCCTTTTGCTAACGAGCTGTCCCAATCTACAGAAGCATCAACCACTCCCGTCTGATTTATCATACTCTGAAATTCCTTACGCTGCTGCTGGAGCTGTTCATTCATCAGATCCGCCTGCTGTTGCTTGTTCTGGGCAATTCCTACAGATTTTTTCCGTTCTACAAGAAGCAACTGCCGCTTTTGCTCTAATTGAAAAAGCAGGGTCAATTCAAACTGGGTTCTGGCATGAAGCTCCCTCTTTTCTCCCGTAATAGGATCTGCAATCGTCCGAACATATGGATAGGTATTTCCTGTTTTAAGAAAGCTCCCTCTTTTTTTATCTTTCCATCTCATAAGCAATTACTCCTGTGTTTTTGGTGGAACATTGACGACCGTATCCACTATAATATCTACCGATAAACTTTGATTTTTCTGCGGCACTAAAACTTTTGATGCCTCTTCCTTGGAAAGCTTCTCCTTTTTTTTAACTTTA
>CASCWU010000071.1 GCA_949155905.1 uncultured Lachnospiraceae bacterium | reverse complement strand
GCCTAAAAGCGGACGGAAAAGCCCGTGCCGCTGTAGTGCTGCCGGATAACGTCCTCTTTGCAGATGGCGAGGGAGAGAAAATCCGTGTTGACCTGATGGATAAGTGTAATCTGCATACGGTTTTGCGTCTGCCCACTGGTATTTTCTATGCCCAGGGGGTCAAGACCAATGTACTATTCTTTACTCGAGGCAAAGCGGACAAGGGCAACACCCAGGAGGTATGGTTCTACGATCTGCGCACCAATATGCCTTCTTTCGGCAAGACAAATCCCCTGAAAACGGAGCATTTCGCAGATTTTGAGGCGGCGTTTGAAGCTGCTGACCGCCATGTTGTGCAGGATGAGCGATGGAGCGTGTTTACCCGGGAGCAGATCGCCCAGAAGGGTAACAGCCTTGACCTGGGATTGATTCGGGACGATTCTGTGGTTGACTATGACGATCTGCCTGACCCGATTGAGAGTGGTGAGGAAGCCATTGCACAATTGGAAGAAGCAGTGGATCTCCTGCAAAGTGTGGTGAATGAGCTGAAAGCCTTATCGGAGGTGGAGTGATGGTAAAGAAAAAAGAGGCTATTGCAAGCCCTTTTGTGCTGGAAGAGGAGCAGCCATATCCGATTCCTGAAAAGTGGATATGGACTCGATTATCAAATATTTCCCATATAAGGACAGGAAAAAAAGATGCTAATTATGGTTCTATCAACGGAAAATATTTATTTTTTACCTGTGCATCAGAACCCATTAGATGTTCAGATTACAGTTTTGATTGCAAGGCCATTTTACTTGCAGGTAATGGAAACATAGGGAATATCTCTATTTATGAAGGAAAATTTGAAGTATACCAGCGAACATATGTTGTTGAAATTATTGATCCACTTTTAACAGAATATTGTTATTATTATTTTCAATACAAATGGATTGATTACAATACAGACAAAATGTATGGAACGGCAATCCCATATATTAGGTTGGGGAATTTACAGAAATTTCCAATTCCGCTTGCGCCGCTCCCTGAACAACACCGCATTGTCTCCTGCATAGAAAGCCTGTTTGCCAAGCTGGATGAGGCAAAGGAAAAGGTACAGACAGTGTTGGACGGGGTTGAACTGCGGAAGTCTGCGATTCTGCATAAAGCATTTACGGGAGAGTTGACGGAGCGGTGGAGGAAAGAGCATGGGATGGGATTGGATAGTTGGAAGCATACTAAGTTAATTGATGTACTCAAAGAAAAACCGCGAAACGGCTATTCGCCTAAACCTGTAAATTATATTACACCATATAAAAGTATGACACTTTCGGCAACTACATCAGGAGTGTTTAAAAAAGAATATTTTAAATATATTGATGAGAATATTCCAGAGGATTCATATTTATGGTTACAACCAGGAGATATTTTAATTCAACGGGCAAATTCGCTTGACAAAGTTGGCACAAGTGCTATTTATACAGGTCAAGAGTATGAATTTATTTATCCTGATTTGATGATGAAATTGCAGGTTATAGAAACCGTATCTCCTCAATTTATTGCATATTGCTTGAAAAAAAGTGATGTTCTTGCCTATTTTCAAGCAAATGCAACTGGGACAGCAGGAAATATGCCGAAAATAAACCAAAAAACTGTTTCAAATACTCCGATCAGTATTCCGATGCTTAACGAACAAATTGAAATTGTTCGTATGCTTGACAACCTCTTAACACAGGAACAGCAAACCAAAGAAGTCGCCAAAAACGTCCTCACCCAGATTGACATCATGAAAAAAGCAATTTTAGCCCGCGCATTCCGTGGGGAGCTGGGAACTAATGACCCGAAGGAGAAATGGGCGGGGGAATTGGTGAAAGCATATTTGCCTGCTCAGACAGGATAAATAACCTTTATATGCGAGTGCAAAATATGAAATGATGCAAGCTTTACTTGGGAAATTTGATGATCAATGGAAAAAGAATTTTCAAAATGCTGTAAAAGCAAGACCAGATAAAGAGAGGCTGATCTCTGCATCAAATTCATTAGTGAACAACAGACATTCTTTTGCACATGGAAAGGTTCCAACAGCTACTTTTCATGATATTAAAAACTACTATTTTGATGTATTGGAACTTATTAAAATCCTCGATTCAGTAGTATGTTAATAAAGAAACTCAAAAGTAAATCAAAAGATATATTAAAGAGCAGCAGCCATATACCAGTGGTTGTTGCTCTTCATTATTTTTTGGTAAATTGTATAGGATTGTGAATAAGTCTTTCTTTGTCTGCTTTTTCATGGTGTGGAATCTTTTTTCTTAAATATCCCTTGACAACTCCCTCTAATCTGTATATACTGTTCATATACAGATTAGAAAAGAGGTGATGATGTGGATGTTTTTATCGACAACAAAAGCGGCGCGCCGATCTACGATCAGATCTACACCCAGATCAAGGCACAGATTATTAACGGAAGCTTGCAGGAGGATGAGGCGCTTCCCTCGATTCGGAATCTGGCGAAGGATCTTCGTATCAGTGTGATCACCACGAAGCGGGCGTATGACGAGTTGGAGCGGGAGGGCTTTATTTATACGATAGCCTCAAAGGGGTGCTTTGTGGCGCCTAAAAATACAGAGCTGCTCCGGGAGGAATTGCTCAAACGGATCGAAGAACATATGCAGGAAATTTTAAAGCTTGCAGTGGCCTGTAGTCTGAGCAAGCAGGAGTTGATAGAAATGCTTGAGGTGATGAGTAAGCAATAGGGGTGTTAGGATGATAGGTGACAGGGTGGAAGCAGAAGGAGGAAATAAAGAGATGGAACAGGCGTTGGAAATCAAAAATCTGACCAAAAGCTATAGCGGTTTTTGCCTGGACGGGCTGAACCTTACGCTGCCAAGCGGCTGTATTATGGGGCTGATTGGGGAGAACGGAGCAGGGAAAAGTACGACGATGAAGCTGATTTTGAACATGGTTCACCAGGATAGTGGAACGATACAGGTCTTAGGGAAGCATCAGGAGGAAGATTCTCAGGCGATCAAGGAGGAGGTTGGTGTTGTCCTTGATGAAGCGGGGTATCCGGAGTGCCTGACTGCAAAGCAGATCGGCAGGATGATGACTCATACCTACCAGAACTGGGACAAGGACGTGTATGACGGATACATAAAGCAGCTTAGGATTCCGTGGGATAGGGAATTTGGAGAGCTGTCACGGGGCATGAGGATGAAGCTGAGCATTGCGGTGGCGATGTCGCATCACCCACGTTTGCTGCTTCTGGATGAGGCAACAAGTGGGCTGGATCCGGTGGTACGGGATGAGGTGGTGGAAATGTTTGGCGAGTTTACCCGTGACGAGAGGCATTCTATTTTGATTTCTTCCCATATCGTCAGTGATTTGGAAAAGCTGTGCGACTACATTGCTTTTTTACATAAAGGAAGGCTGCTGCTTTGTGAGGAAAAGGATATACTGCTGGAGCAATATGTTATGTTCCACGGCACAGCCTCTGAGGTGTCTGCGATCAGACCTTCTGCGATCAAAGGGAAAAAGGAATCTGCTTACGGGGTAGAGGCGATTGTCCGAAGGGATGCCGTTCCGGCAGGGGCGCGGCTTACTCCGATCAGTATCGAGGAATTGTTTATTTTTATGATAAAGCAAAGAGAGGGGAAGGACAGATGAAAGGGCTGTTATTAAAGGATCTTTATATGGCACGGAAGTATTGCCGTTCGTATCTGTTTATTGTAGGCGTGCTTACGATAATTGCCATAGTAGCGCCGTTTTTAGAGGGAGAGAATGGGAGTACCTTATTTTTATCGGCTTATCCGATCCTGTTGGCAGGTATTATTCCCGTCAACCTGATTGCTTATGAGGAAAAAAGCAAGTGGAACCAATATGCGGGGATTTTCCCTTATACAAAAAAAGAATTGGTATCGGTAAAATATCTGGATATGCTGATGGCATTGGGCATCGCTCTGGTATTGGCAGCATTGTCGCAAGGGGTCAATCTGCTGGTAACGGGAAGCTTCCGTCTGGAGGTATATGCTTTGATTTTGGCAGGTTTTCTGGTAATGGGTCTGATCAGTCCTTGTATTTTGCTTCCGGTGATTTTCTGGCTTGGTACAGAAAAGGGACGAGTCGTATATTTTGCCGTAGTAGGGTTGTTTTTTGGAGGAGTTGCTGTTTCTAAGCTGCTGCTAAAGGATGACGATACGCTTCTGCTGGCTACAGGAGAGAAAAACGGCCTGTTATTGGGACTGGCTGCAGGTGTGCTTCTCATGCTCGGGTTATCCTGGAGGCTGTCGGTTTGGTTTTGTGAGAAAAAGGAGTGCTAAGATGACAATAGATACTTTAGAGCAAATGC
Source organism: uncultured Lachnospiraceae bacterium (assembly GCA_949155905.1). Taxonomy (GTDB): domain Bacteria; phylum Bacillota; class Clostridia; order Lachnospirales; family Lachnospiraceae; genus MGBC131033. Next base: position 14,839 of record CASCWU010000071.1, on the reverse strand, counting down.
TCCCAGATTGGGAGGAACGATTGGTAATCGGCAGAGATGTTCAGACGGAAGGACGCTTTTGCCATATCGTGGGGATGACTAGGAGAGGAGAAGAGGCTGTTCTTTATATTCTGGAGCAGGAGACTCTTCCGGAATTCGATCAGGAAGCATGGGAACGGAATAAGGCTACGAACCGCTCTCAACTAAAACAGCCGAACAGACAGCCGATGTTTTTAAAAGGAATTCAGGTAGGAGAACAAAAGCTTACTGTAAGAAGTGCGACCTCTGGTGTGTTGGCAATCAATCCTACAATAGAAGGCGGCCTGGAAGCGTTGCTGCTGCTTTATGAAATGGAAAGAGCCGGATGGAGGCTGCCGGAGGGGCATCCCTTTGGAGGAGAGGACTGGAGCAGGCTTCTTTTGACGAGATTGGAAATTCCTCTGGATAGCGAGACGGCAGCAGGAGGTCTGCCGGATTGGGAAAAAAACAAAGCAGTGCTGCAGTTTGACCAAAGCTGGCCGTCGTTTTTGATAGAGCAGACTGTTTGCTTAGACATCGGTAAGGAGCGGGAGCTTCCATTTACGCTGGAGGATGGCAGAAAGGGAGCCTGCTATATCAACAAGGTGTATTTGATGGACGTCTGGGCAGAGCAGGAGAAACGGTTTGCCGATCCGCGTTATCAGGAACGCTTTCCGGCAGAGGAGTTAGAAGAAATAAAGCAGCAGTTTTTTGAAGTCCTTGCGGAAGGGTGTCCCAGAGGGATGTGCTATCTGGGAATCGAATATGAATGCAGTCTGGAGGGAAGCCTGGTTTTTTATGAGACAGCCTTTTTAAATCGAGAGCCAGAGGAGCATCATGGAAGCGCCAGAATGCTGATGATGGCGCTTCATCCAGACGAGGAAAGAGGAACACATGGAAAGAAGCTGTATGGCTGTGTGGTGCAGGCTCCGCTGCCGCCGGATACGAAGCAGGTAGAGGTAGAGCTGTTCAAATTTTTAGAGAGACAGGCAGCATGGGAGCTTGTATTATAAAAAGTGTTGTCGATACTATTTTACAGAAAAATTTTGAAAAATCTGCAACCAACTCTGTTTTTTGACGTGATAGAAAGAGAAGGCGTATAAAACACCAAAGGATAGGACAAAAAGCAGAAGGGAGGCAGCTATGCAGGATCAGGAGATTGTTTTGCTCTATTGGCAGCGAAAAGAGACGGCCATCCAGGAGACCGAGCAAAAATACGGGCATTATCTGACGACACTCGTTTACAATATTTTAGGGGATATGGAGGACAGCAAGGAAAGTGTGAACGATACCTATTTAAAAGCCTGGAATTCGATTCCGCCGCAAAAGCCAGCCGTTTTGCTGACGTATCTGGCAAAGCTGGCCAGAAGAACGGCGATTGATCGGTTTCGGAGGAAGCACCGGGAGAAACGGAGAGCCTCGGAGTATGCCATATCTCTTTCGGAGCTGGAGGATTGTGTCCCGGATGGCAGAGGCAATACGACCGAGCAGGAACTGGAGGGGCATTTGCTGGCAGAGGCGATTGGTGCGTATTTAAAAACGCTGCCGGAGGAAGCCCGGATCACGTTTCTTGGCCGTTATTATTTTGCAGATTCTATCCGACAGGTAGCCGCCTATTATGGGATGAGTGAGGCGAAGGCAAAAAGCTTGTTATACCGCACTCGTATTGGTTTAAGGGCTTATCTGGAACAGGAGGGATTTGAATTATGAGAAACGAAAACAGGAGGCAGGAAGGCGGAAAAAAGAGAAGTGAGAGGCAAAAAAGCGTAGAAACGATTAGCGACGCATTGGAATTATTAGAGGATACGATGCTGACAGAAGCAATGCAAAAACGACAGGCCGCCGAAAAAGAGGGACAAAGAGAGAATGCTGTCAAACAAAGCAGACAAGAGCAACGAACAGGAGCAAAGGCCGAAGAAGAAAAGGATAGCAGAAAGAGGGAAAGAGGGAAAGGAAAAGGGAAAAAGGAAAAAGGAGAATACAGAAAAGGAAGAAAGGGCTGGAAAGCCTGGCAGGTATATGGAGGTATGGCAGCCTGTGTGACGCTGCTTGTGGCGGCACTCCGTTTCGCTCCTGCTGTCTGGTCATCCAGGCAGGATACACCGCGGGATTCTGTCCCTAGGACGACGCCGGAGCAGGGTACATCGTCGGATTCTGTCCCTGGGACGACGCCGGAGCAGGGTACATCGTCGGGTTCTGTCGCCGGGACGACGCCGGAGCAGGGTACATCGTCGGATTCTGTCCCTGAGATGATACCGGAACAGGAATCCTCACAGGATACCACACCGCCGGAACAGACGGAAGCCGGAGCTGGAGAGTCAGAGAGTCAGGAGGCCTATGGCTTTACGATGGGAAACGATATTGTTTATTTTCCTATCAGCTTTGATGAGAGGAGACGGTTTGGATTAGTAAAATCGGATGCGATAGGACTGACACCGGAAAATACCTATCAAATCACAGAAGAGGATTTGGGCGAGGTCATGGGAAGCGTGCAGGAATCGGCGGATGCAGGGCTGATTGGCTGTACGGTTTACCACTTTGCTGCATTTCCGGATCTCGATGCGATTTGTATTCTGGAGCGGGAAGGAAGCTATTCGTTTTATACGGCGGACGGAATCTGGCTGCCGGAGGAGCCGGGCCAGAGCTTTGAACGGGTGATAACGGCATATGGGATGCCAGAGTCTGTAGTGAAGCTGGAGGTGGAGGATCGAGAGGGAAATCCGCTTTTTACGATAACGGATCAGGCGGACGTCACAGCGCTTTGTACGATGCTTTCCGGGAAAACCGATATTGGAATGCAGGCAAACAACGAGCGTTATGCAAGGCTTTGGAAGGATACCTATGGAAATGAGGAGGTATCCTACGACGGGGAATCCTTTTTTTACTCCGATCAGGTAGATTATGATGCGGTTCACGCGTTCTGGCACGCGAAGCAACGCGTTATCTGGGTGACGACAGAACGTGGCTTCCGTTTTCTGATGCAATATAACCCGGCTGTCAGGACAATGGAATGTTATGGCTATTATGATTTGACGGAGGAAGAGGTAGCAGAACTTAATGTGATATTTGGGGTGGACGGGGCTTCTTATCCGTAATGTAGCTTGCTGCTCCGAAAGAGGACAGAAGGGAAAGAAAGGCTGTTTGGTATCGTAGAATGCCAGGCAGCTTTTTTCTGTTTTATTTGGGTGTTTGCTTTGAGAAAAAAGGAAAAAAATTGAAAAAACAGCTAAAATATGCCATGATAAAATATTGGCAGAAAAAATCGCTGCCGCTTGCAGGAAAGGAGGCAGCAGATGGGAGGAAAGGATATGAATTTTCTTGCAAACAGAAGACTTGCTACCCGCATCGGAATTATCACAACGGTGATTACTTTAATGGGAATGCTATTGCTTTGGATCATCGTATCCACCAGCTCCGCGTCCATGGTCAAGCAGGATATTACCAATCAGATGACAGATGCGGTAGAGGCCAGGGCGGCTATTATCAATGATTATGTTACCTCGGCAGAGGAGTATATGACAGCGTTTGCACTGGGCAGCCAGTATGCAGCAGTCGGAGATGATTGTGCTGGTTGAGGAGGGAATCCAGGAAATTTCTCAGGTGGTGCAGACCAATTCCTCGGCTGCAGAGGAAAGTGCAGATTTATCCAGGGAATTATCGGATCAGGCGCGGACGCTCAATAGCTTGATGAGCCGTTTTTGGATGGTATAAAACTCCTGCCTTGCTATTACGGTAAAAATAGGGTATAATACCCGTGGATAGTGTATTGTTTCACTTTGGGAAAGGATTAGGTTCATGCAATATATTTTAATCGCGGATGATAATCAGGATATTACGGATATTTTATCTACGTATGCAGAAAAGGAGGGCTTTCAGCCGGTAGTGGCGACAGACGGGGAAGAGGCGTTGGATTTTTTTGACACCTACCAGCCGGTGGTGGTGCTGCTGGATGTGATGATGCCAAAGATAGACGGCTATGAGGTTTGCCGGAAAATCCGGGCAAAATCCAATGTACCAGTGATTTTGGTGACGGCCAGAGGAGAGGATTTCGAGCGGATTATGGGTCTGGATATCGGGGCGGATGACTATATTGTCAAGCCATTTAGCCCAAGCGAGGTAATGGCGCGGGTACGTGCGGTGATGCGGCGGATGAGTACGGCTTCAAAGGGAGAGCAGACTGAAAAGGACGGAAATGTGATTCGGGTAGGAAGCATGGTGATTAACCTAGAGGAATATTCCCTGTTCATTTCCGGAACGCGGATTACACTGACGAAAAAAGAAATCGAGACGATGTGGACATTAGCCAGCAATCCAAACAAGGTATTTACCAGAGATAACCTGTTAGACAGCCTGTGGGGTTTTGACTATTTTGGCGACAGCAGAACGGTGGATTCTCATATCAAAAGGCTGCGGGCGAAGCTAGACAAGGTAGACCATCCGGAATGGACGATCAAGACTATCTGGGGCGTCGGTTATAAGTTTGAGATAGAGGAAAAGGGATAAGACGGTGGGAATCAGAGGAAAAAGTCTATATCAAATCTGGAACAGCCTGATGTTTGCAGTATTCCGGGATTATGGCATTGTTCTGGCCGCCTTTGCTCTGTTAGTGGGAGTGATTTTTTCAAAGCTATATTCCAATGCTTTGGTGGATTCCTATCAGACTCAGCTTCAGAAGCAGGCGGAGGCGATAGCAGCGCGGGTTTCCGAGTTCGTGCAGGATGACGATTATATCACATATCCTTCCTTTCTGGAGGTACTTGAGGAGCTGGAGCCGAATGATATCTGGATTATGCCGAATCCAAACAATCCGATGGATTCCCGGTATGCCAATATCGAGATTACGACAGAGGAAGCAAAAGAAATCGAGCCGGTGCTGGAGGAGGTATTTGAGGGAAAGATTGGAGATATGGCTTTGTATTCCAATACCTATGAGGCGAACTATGTGTTTGTCGGAGCGCCGGTGGTGGATATAGACGGAAATGTGGTCGGCGCTGTGTTAGTCAATTCGCTGGCCGAGAGTCAACGGGAGGTAATCCGTCAAAGCGTGACGCTTATTTTGGCCAGTATGATTATGGCGTTGGCGATTTCATTTGTGATTGCGCTTTGGCTGGCAAGGAAAATCAGCAATCCGATTTCCCGGATGCGTCATACTGCCTTAGAGCTGGCAAGAGAGAATTACGACGCTCATACGGGTCTGAACCGTTTGGATGAGATTGGAGAGCTGGCGGGTGCGATTGACGTATTGGCAGACCGGCTAAAGGAAGCAGAGCGGCAGCGGAACAATTTAGAGCAGATGCGTCAGGATTTTTTCGCGAATGTTTCCCATGAACTGAGAACGCCGATTACGGTTATTCGGGCATATACCGAAAGTCTGGTAGACGGAGTGGTGACGGATGAGGCAAAGGTGCATCAGTATTATGACCGGATGCTGTCGGAGTGCCAGGGAATGGAACGACTGGTGCGGGATTTATTGCTGCTGTCTAAAATGCAGAATCCCGATTTTGAGGTGGAAAAGGAGCCGATTAATCTGCTGCAGATTTTTGATGATATTTTGCGGAGCGCGCGGATGATAGCCGCTCAGAAAAACGTTACGATTCAGATGGATAGCAGCGGAGTGGATCGAATGGAAAACGGAGAGCGAGTATGTCTGATGTTGGGGGATTATGACCGGATTCGTCAGATGTTTCTGATTATTTTAGACAATGCGGTAAAATTTTCTAAGGAGGACGGATTGGTAGAAATACGGATAGCAGCGAATGGAGAGCAGATTCAGGCGGCGATTGTGGATCATGGCGTAGGGATTCCCCAAGAGGAGCTTCCGTATATTTTTGATAAATTTTATAAATCCAAACTGCGGCAAAATGCACAAGGCTCTGGCCTCGGGCTGGCGATTGCCAGGCAGATCGCTCTAAAGCACGACGGCACGATTCAAGTAGAAAGCCATCTTGAGAGGGGAACCAGCTTTTCCTTTGTCTTTCATCAGATGCAGGAGATAGAGTGGTAGTCGTTTTAAAGGAGCAAAAGAGAACAAAATTTGCTGTGAAAAATGACGAAATCGTGTAAATGATGAAAAATTGTAAAAATTTGCCCTTGAAAGAATGGACTATATCGGGTATACTAAGCTTATACGAAAGAGCCTGGAATGTTCGATACTCCTGATATTTTGAACCTACATGACATGAAACGGGATTCCTATATCTGTAAGTGGATGTCAGGCCGCCTCGAATCAGTGGAAGGCAGAAGCTTACATGCGGTTGCCCACCTAGCGCTGGCTAGGAGTCAAGATTCAGGAACCGGCATTTTGGGTGAAGCACAGAAGATTGGGCAGTCTGGAAACAGGCTGCCCTCTTTTTGGGTAAGAATAGAGGAGGCAGGTATGGCGACAGGAACGACTGCAGGATGATATTCGGTGGAAATATGGTATCCCGCCGGTTGGAATGTCAATTTTGCGTGGTTGCAGCATATGCTTCATCATTTAAGCCCGGCAGACGGGGTGTGTGGAACCGTACTGGTATTCCGGTTTCTCTTTGGATTTTACGGAAAGGGAAAACCGAACAAACAAGGGATAAAATACTTTTCATAGACGCAAGGAAACTAGGACATATGTTAGACCGGAAGGTACGGAAACTGGAAGAAGTTGGAACGTTTCGTATGCTCGCAGCAATTCACCGATATTTGTTTGAACCGATCTATGATTTTTTAAATAAGAGAAGTGAACCTTGCAAAAGGTAATTTTCGGTTTGCTTCTGTGATGTATCTGCAAACGGCGATAGAACATATTGAGAGGATGCCACAAACCACCTTTGATGAGATTATTGAGAAATATGTAGAGATGAATATGGCACATCCCTTTCGGGAAGGGAATGGGCGCAGCACCAGAATCTGGCTTGATTTCCTGTTAAAAAAAGAATTGCATTTGGTAGTTGACTGGAGTTTGGTTGAGAAGCAGGATTATTTGCTGGCAATGGAACGAAGCCCAATAAAAGATATTATGATATAATAAAGAGAGGCTTTAGAGACTACAATGGATGATATTGAAATATCATAAACAAGGAGGAAATAAAAAATGGCACAAGTTTATCTTTTTTTAGCAAACGGTTTCGAGGAAATCGAGGCATTGACTCCAGTGGATTTGCTGCGTCGGGCAGGAATCGAGATCCAGACCGTTTCTATTACGGCAGAACAGAGGGTGACAGGCTCTCATGGAATCACGGTCGAGGCAGATTTGACCTTAGAGGAGGCAGATTTTGACCAGGCGCAGGTACTGGTGCTGCCGGGTGGACTGCCAGGGACAACAAATCTTGGAGGCTGTCCGGTATTGACGGAGGAGCTAAAACGCTTTGCAGCAGATAAGACACGGAAGGTAGCAGCAATTTGTGCGGCGCCAAGTGTGCTGGGAGAGTTGGGGATTTTGAAAGGAAAGCGCGCCATCTGTTTCCCAGGCTGGGAGGAAAAATTAGAGGGCGCGCAGGTACAGGCAGGAGCGAAGGCAGTCATAGACGGGAATGTGATTACCTCCCGTGGAATGGGAACTGCCGTGGAGTTTTCCCTTGCCTTGGTACAGGAGCTAAAGGATCGGGAAACGGCGGAAAAGCTGGCGGCTTCGATTCAATTTGCATAAGGTAGGACGATAGCAAACCGACCATGTTTTTGTCAGTTGCGGCAGTGTTATTCCGGAGATGTATTCTCTTCCGGATCGGCCGGGATTTTGCGGAATAAAAGCAGCAGGCAGAGCAAATTTGGGAAGGACATACAGGCATTGATAAAGTCTGTTAGCTCCCAGACCAGATCGACGGATTGGACGGAGCCGGAAAATACCATGACAATATAAAGAATCTGATAGACCTTCAGCAAGAGGTCTTTCAGGTTCTTTTTTCGCGGGATGCTTTTATCCAGTAAATAGAGAAGGGCGTGTTCGCCAAAAAAGTACCAGCCAAGGACAGTGGCAAAGGAAAAAGCAATGGTAGAGAGGGCAAGCATCGGAGTACCGATATAGGGAATCGCACCAAAAGCAGCATTGGTCAGCTCGGTCGGCTGGAGAGAGGCAGAGCTGTTCGGGTAGCGCATGATATGAGTGACGATGGCAATTCCGGTGACAGCGCAAAGTACAATCGTATCCCAAAAGACGGCAGTCATCGAAACGAGCGCGGTTCGTCCGGCTTGCTGCTCCTGGACGTGTTCTCCGCTGGCGGCAGCAATCGGAGCAGAGCCTAATCCGGCTTCATTGGTAAATAATCCTCTGGCTACTCCAAAACGGGCGGCCACTAAAATGGTACTGCCGACAAAACCGCCTGCTGCTGCACGAGGCAGAAAGGCTGATTTTAGGATAAGAAGCAGAGATGGCAGGATATAGGCGCGGTTTAGAAAGAGAATAAAAAAGCAGGCCGCCAGGAAAAACAGTCCCATGGCAGGCACCAGCTTCATACAAACCCGGCTGATAGAGCGAGAGCCTCCGATTAGAACAAAGCCTGCTAAGAGCGCGAGGACAAAGCCGGTCAGCAGAGCCGGTACGCCAAAGGTGGCCTGAGCCGCCTGGGCAGCAGATTGAGCCTGGATCGTACAGCCTACGCCGAGGGAAGCGATCAGGGTCAGCAGGGCAAAGAGAATACCAAGCGGAAGGCAATGAAGGCCGCGTTCTAATACGTACATGGGGCCACCGCGGGAAGTCCCATCTGCCTGCCGTACCCGGTAATGAATGCTCAGGTAGCATTCCGCATAGGAGGTGGCCATACCAAGGATACCAGTCAGCCAGCACCAGAGAATGGCACCTGGTCCGCCTAAGGCGATGGCAGTAGAAACCCCAACGATATTTCCGATGCCGATAGTCGCCGCCAGAATGGTGGAGAGAGAGGCAAACGGGGAATCCGCCAGGCTGTAGCGGATTCCGCGGAAAACAAAGCGCTGGATAAAGCGTAGCCGGAAGGTAAAAAAGAGATGCGTGCAGAGCAGCAAAAAAAGCATTCCTCCACCCCAGAAAAACTGGTTGCAAGAATGAAGAAATTGCAGTATAATGGCTCTGGCTGTCAGGCTGTCCATAAGCATCACCAAAGAATTTGATATTGCTATCCTATGAGGACACGTCTGAAATTATGCGCCAGGCCTTATGATGCAGGGCCTTCCAGGACAGCCTTCAGGAAGAAAAAAGAAAAGCGGCAAAAAGAAACCCAAAAGAAAACAAAAAGAAAAAGAGGGAAAGGATCATGGAGATATGCAAGCCTGGTTCCAGGCTAAAAGAGTTTGTTTTGATGACAATAAGTGTAGTGATTATGGTGATAGGGATTTATTTTTTCAAGTTTCCCAATAATTTTTCCTTTGGAGGGGTGACAGGATTTGCCGTGTTGCTTTCCAAGGTGACAGGAAACTATTTGTCCAGAGGAAATATTGTCCTGATTACCAATATGCTGCTTTTGGTGGTTGGCTTTTTATGCTTTGGCAAAAGCTTTGGAATCAAAACAGTTTATTGCAGCACGTTGATGTCAGTCGCCTTGCAGGTATTGGAGTATATTTGTCCGTTAGAAAAACCGCTGACCAATCAGCCGGTTTTGGAGCTGTGCTATGCCGTTGCTCTTCCGGCGATTGGAGCGGCAATTTTGTTCAATATAGATGCTTCCTCCGGTGGTACGGACATTATAGCGATGATCTTACGGAAATATACAGATGTAAACATCGGAAGAGCCTTGATGTATTCTGATTTACTTTTAACACTTGGGACACTGCTGCTTTATGATCAGATGACAGGGCTTCTTTCCCTAATGGGGTTAATGGTAAAATCCCTGGTGATTGACAGTGTCATTGAAAGCATCAATTTATGTAAATATTGTAATGTGATTTGTGAACATCCCGATCCGATCTGCGAGTATATCAAGCAGCAGCTCAATCGTTCCGCTACGGTCTGCGATGCGACGGGAGCCTATACCGGAAAGCAGAAAAAGATGGTGCTGACCGTTGTCACCAGACATCAGGCGATTGCCTTAAAACGCTACATCAAGGCCGTAGAGCCGGAGGCGTTTGTCATTATGACCAGTACGAGCGAAATCCTGGGACGGGGCTTCCATGAATAAAAAGTAAAAAATAGAAAAGGTATGAAAAAGAATTCCACAAAGTGGAATTCTTGCACAGAAGCGGAAAGCAAAATAAAAGCATGCTTTTCGCTCCTATTAGGTTAGATTTTCCCCGGAAAAGCGTTAGATTTTCCGTTTACCCCGGGCAGCATAAATGTCTGTCCGCGGAATCCAGTCTAGGAAGGCCTCGACCTGTAAATTCCAGAAGCGCCATTCATGGGTGAAATTCGGTACGGATACCCAGGTAAAGTCGGCGCCTAGTTTTTCCAACTCATTCTTAAAATCTACATTGTCCTGATAAAGGAAATCCTCTTCGCCGCAGGCGATATAGCCCTTTGGCAGCTTGTCTCCTCTTGCATATACCTCTTTTGCCATATCTAACGGGCGGAAGCGGATGTCTGAAGGCCCTTCCTGTCCATTGTTTCCGATAGAAGGAGCGCCGGAGAAGGAGCCGTAAGCGGCAAAGCGTTCCGGATGGCTGAAGGCGTGAACGAGAGTGCCGTAGCCTCCCATCGACAGTCCGGCGATATACGTATCCTCTACCCGATCTGAAATCGGGAACATAGCCTTGACAAACTGCGGAAGCTCCTCGGCTACAAAGTCATAGAACTGGTCGCCGCCTTCGTGGTTGATATACGCCTTATTTTCACCAGAAATCATGACTACGGCAATGTTGCGTTCTTCGGCAAAAAACTCTACGTTGCTGTAGCCGCTCCAGGTAGCATGGTTGTTGCCCATGCCATGGAGTAAATAAAGCACAGGGTATTTGGCCTCTGGTACATGACTTGGGGGATTACCGCCCATACCCATAGAATCCGGGATGGTCGGAGTAGGAATGACTACCGTAATGTCAACGGTTCTTTTTAAGGTGTAGGAAATGACGTTACATTGAAATTTTGCCATAATAAAGTATCCTTTCTATAAAAAATAATATGCCATTGCTGTGTTTAGTATAGCAGGAAACAGACAGGCAGGCTATGTATGAATTAGACAAAAGAGGAGAAACTTTTTCGGTGAGTGTTCACAGGAAGAACGATTTGGCAGTTACAAAAATTACCATTATAATTTTATCCAAGAACTCCATACTAATAGCAGGATAAGCAAGAAAGAGTGCAGTATCCAAACAACGAGAAAGCTATTGGAGGTGAATAGACATGGCAAGCAATACAACAGGAAGAATGGAAGTTCCAGAGGCAAAAGAGGCAATGGACCGTTTTAAAATGGAAGTTGCAGGCGAGATTGGAGTTCCGTTAAAGGCTGGTTATAATGGTGATTTGACCAGCGCTCAGAATGGATCAGTCGGCGGCGAGATGGTTCGTCAGATGATCAAAAAGCAGGAAGAGTCTATGGCAGGACGCCAGTAAGATAGCACACTTTCTGAAAGCGAAAAAAGCAACGGCTTCTGTACCTGAAATGCTCAGGGCAGGAGCCGTTGTTTTTTTCAGGCATCAGTGACTTTCTATCCAAAACAGATTTCGTATGTTTTCCTTTCTTCCATAAGGAAAATGGGACGTGTTCTTGTCACCGTTTATAAAATATGTTACACTGAAAGCAGTCATTGTTTCATTTATGAGAACCAAATAAAAAGGATGGAGGTATAAAAGTATGAGGTACAGAGAGCTTGGAACTACCGGAAGGAAGGTCAGCGAGATTGGCTTAGGAGGAGAATGGCTGGAACGCCATACTGCAGAAGAAACCAAGGCGGTGATAGAGCGCTGCACCCAGCATGGAATGAACATTTTGGACTGTTGGATGTCGGAGCCAAAGGTTCGTTCCAATATTGGGGCAGCAATCGAAGGAAAACGGGAGCGATGGATCATTCAGGGGCATATCGGTTCTACCTGGCAGGAGGGGCAATATGTGCGGACAAGGGAAATCGAAAAGGTAAAGGAAGCATTTGAAGATTTATTGGTGCGGCTGCGTACCGATTATGTGGATTTGGGTATGATCCATTTTGTAGATGAGGTGGCGGAGTTTGAGCGGATCATGGCAGGGGGAGACTATATCGAATATGTGAGAGAACTGAAACAAACAGGAAAAATCCGGGACATTGGTCTTAGCACGCACAATCCGACGGTAGCGAGGCTGGCCGCTGAACAGGGAGAGATTGCGATGATTTTATTCAGCATCAATCCCGCCTTTGATTTGCTTCCTGCCTCGGAGGACATGAACCAGTACTTTGCCGATCAGTATGACGAAGCATTAGGGGGAATTGCACCGGAACGAGAGGAGCTTTATCGGATTTGTGAGCAGCGCGGCGTTGGCATTACAGTCATGAAGGGCTATGCAGGCGGACGTTTGTTTTCGGAGCAGACCTCGCCGTTTGGAGTAGCGCTGACACCGGTTCAATGCCTGCATTATGCCCTGACCAGACCAGGGGTGGCCAGTGTGATGGTAGGCTGTGAAACACCGGAGCAGGTTGAGGCAGCAGTAGCTTACGAGACGGCCTCTGAGGAGGAAAAGGATTATGCCAGCGTTTTAGCAGGAGCGCCTCACCATGCTTATTCCGGTCAATGTACGTATTGCGGGCATTGTGCGCCATGTCCGGTGCAGATTGATATTGCAATGGTCAATAAGCTCTATGATCTGGCGGCGATGCAGACGGAGGTTCCGGCGACCGTACGGGCGCATTATCAGGAACTGACGGTGCGGGCCGATGCCTGTGTGGGCTGCAAAAGCTGTGAAGAGAGGTGTCCGTTTGGGGTAGCAGTGGCAGAGCGGATGGAAAAGACAAGAGAGCTGTTTGCATAGGCGTATCTCGCCGAACCAATCAGGGAGGAATAAGGGAGCGATGAAATGAGAAAGGGGAGAACCTTGCGGCGCTGGCAGCTTTCATATGTGATGATGCTCTTGCTGCCGCTGGTGTTTGGTTGCGTGATTTATTTCCATTCACTTTCTACGATTCACAGGGAAACAGAAGAGCTGCAGTATCAGCTTTTGCTGCAGGATGAAACAGTACTTAGGCATGTGTTAGAGCAGCTTCGCAAGGAAGGGACGGAGTTGCTCCATAGCAGCTATGTAAAAAGCCTGGCTGTGTCGGATTTGAGCCCGGAGTTTGAACGGGATCGCTTAGGGGTTGTGCAAAGTCTTTTGCAAAACCGCCTCTCTGTCGGGGAGACGCTTACCAATGCCTATTTGTTTTATCCGAAAAGAAGGCTGGCGGTAGGAAGCCGTGTCAGCTTTCGTATGACGGAAGAAATGTGGGTACAGGAGGATTTGTATTTATCCGATCCAGCAGTAAAGGCTATCATGGAGGAGAATCCTTACAACCGTCTGTATTTTTTACAGGGAACAAAATCAAATGCACTTGCCTATAGTCTTTCTGGCAACTATAAGGACTCCTTTTGGGATCAGGAGGTTGTGCTGCTTTGCTTTTTGAGCCAGTCCTGGCTTGGCGGGCAGTTTCCAGACATGGATACGGCAGTGCTGCTGCAGACCAGAGAAGGGCAGATTCAAAAAATCGGCGGAGGACTTGCAGAGGAGGAGGACTGGAGCAGCTTTGCTGTAAAGGAGGAGCATCTGATACACAAAAGAGGCTATGCGGTTTTAAAACAGGAGCTGCCGGAATATCAGCTATCCTTGTTTTGTATCAGAAGAGATCGGGCCTTCCGGCAGGAACTTTTTATCGGCGTCGGGCTTCTGGCGGTCTATATCCTTGCTTCGCTTGGCATAGGGCTTTCACTGTCCTCCTTTTTGTCAAAACGAAATTACCAGCCGGTAGACGAACTTTTAAGCCTAATCCGGCAGGGAGCCTCTGGCGGAGAGCGAGGGGAGCAGGAGGATGAATTTGAGGTAATCCGAAATCGGCTGCAGCGGCTGTTAAAGGGTTACGAAGAAAAGGCAGAGGAAAGCTTCCGCCAAGAACAGCAGGTACGGGATGCCCAGACAGGTAGTTTTTTGCTGGGGCAGCGGAACAAATATACCTTGCTGGAGCAGGAGGAACAGGAAAAATTAAAACAGATCCTGCCAAATGATTTTTATCTTGTTGTACAGGTTGATTTTGAAGAGGTAGAAGAAGCCCTACAGGGGGAACAGCTCAATGAGAAAAGTATGCAGCTATTATATTTTATTGTCAGAAACGTGGCGAGCGATATATTAGGGGAGGAATATCCGTTTTTAAGCGGCAGTCTGGGAGGCTATGGCTATCTGATTCTCAACGGAGCGAAGGAAGCGGAGCCATTTAGAATAGAAGCAGAGGAACGGATGACGGAGCTTATGACGTTCTTACAGCAGGCATATGGCTTTCGGATTTGTGCCAATATCAGTCAGGTAGGGTGCTGTCTGGCGGATATTAAGGAGGGGTATCACCAGGTACGCCGTTTGAGCGAATACCGCAATCGTATTGGTACGCCAGATACCGTGCTTTCTTATGACAGGCTGGAGGCTGTTTTGGTTGAGGTAGGATTAGTACCAGAGCCAGAATCAGGAAGCACAACGGAAGCTATGCTGGCATCCGAGGAAAAAACGACGGAGAAAAAAACAGGACATTCTTTTTCCGAAGAGAAAAATTTGGTACAGATCTCTTCCAAAAAGCAGACGGCCAAAAAAGGAAATATAGAAGAGACAATAGGGCAAATCCAGGATTGGCTGGGCGATCATTACACCGAACAGCAGCTTACCGTTGCCGTAGTAGCAGAGCAGTTTTCGATGAATCTGACGTATCTGTCCAGAGTGTTTAAGCAAAAGACTGGAATCGGCGTACTGGACTATATCAATCGGCTGCGGGTGGAACGGGCAAAGGAGCTGCTTTCCTACGGAAAGGAGCTGGGCAGCTATTTCTA
>CASCWU010000070.1 GCA_949155905.1 uncultured Lachnospiraceae bacterium | reverse complement strand
ATATTTTTGCGATTTACGGAATTTTAAAGGATGCGTTGGGTGAGGACAGAGGCCGCACGATCCGCCCGTATTCCAATTTGCTTGTGCCGTTAGTGGAGCAGGAATGTGATTTGAAAAATGAACTATTTGAGCTGCGGGACAGCATCCGGGATATTATGCGGGTAGTGATTCGGATTTCGGATGCCAATAGCTTTGGCCAGTTTTTAGTAAAAGATCAGGTGTTGGAAAAGTTTTTCAACGATTATTTTTTTATCAAACGAAGCGGTCTGATTCCAGGATATATTGCCGGAATTGACCGAATGCTGCTGCAGATACGCCATTCGGAGCTGTATGATCGAATGGTAGAGGAATACCAGGAGCTAAAGCAGATTTCCAGGCTAGAAGCGCAGGAGGTAATCGACCGTCAGTTCGGCGAACTGGACAGCTTTATCAATATCGAATATGAAAAGGAAATGATTTATATAGATCGGAAAATCAATACGTACTACAACCTGTATTCGACACGAATGCTGATGGTACTAAGCGGAAGCACGAACCTGCAGCATGAGTTAAATCGGCTTTTGCTGAGCCTAAAGGATATGGAACCAGAGGAACGGGAGGCATTGTTAGCGCGGCTGTCAGAAAGCTTCCGGGTACAAAGCATCAGCTATATCGGCAAAAAATCTCTGGAACGGCGGAAGAAAAATCAGATACCAGAACCAATGCCAGAGCTTTCCGCAGAAGAGCTTTCCGAGGAAGAAAAAAAGGCACTGACGGACGAATTGTTAAAGGAAGCACCGGATCGTTACAGCCTGAGCACCGCGGCAGACTACTACCAAAAGCTTTCCTTTCCAGGCGGGCGGCTGCGAACCGAGGACTTTCCGCTCGCCACCCGGGACGACGCCATGATGTTAGCAGCAGGCGTTATCTATTCTGGGACAGAAGGCTTCCCATACTGCGTAGAGATAGAGGACGGATTGGTAGAAACAGAAATAGCAACACTCAGTAAGCTTTCGATTTATCCAACAGAAAAGACAGAGGAAGCTTGAAAAGTTGGAAGGGGTGAAGCCGGTCAAAGCTCGGCTTGAAGTGAAGATGCGGAACTCAAAATAGGAGAAGAAAAATGGATAAGGTGTATCAAGTTACGATAAAGGAAGAGGATCAGCTTTTGTTTAAGCGAAGTATTCGGAGGCTGCTGGAATCGACGTTTTTGCTGCGGGAGAGGGAGGAGCGGCTGTATCGGTTTGTGGAGAAGGAATCGAATCGGTATGATATTTCGGAGTATTTAAGGCTGATTGGGTTTGATTTGCTAATTGAGGAAAAGGCAGGTGTGGCGATGCTTGTGGCAAGCGAGGAGGATGAGGATACGCCTGGCCTCAAGCGTGCTAATGTGATTACCTTTCAGACGCCACAATATCATTTGCTGTTGATTTTATGGGAGGTTTATCTGGAAAATTTAGGGTATCAGGAGGAAAATGTTATTACCAGAGGGGATTTGATCGATAAGATCAAATCCTATGGCCTTTCCCCGGAAAGCAGAGAGCTACGAGCCGCTTTTAAGCTGTTTAAACGTTACAACCTGATTTCCTATGAGGAAAATGAGGTGGGGGAGGAGGCAAAAATCCAGCTCTATCCTTCCTTGCAGTTTGGCTGGGATTTGCCGCAGTTCCAGGCTATCGTAGAGGAATACCGGCGAGAGGAAGCGGAAACAGAGCAGGGCAGAGAGGCAAAAATAGAGGAAGAAAGCTACCGCGAAGAGGAGGAGCTGTTATGATACTACTGAAAAAGGTCAGGCTGGTGCATTGGTATGGCTTTGCCCATATTACGGCGCCAATCGGTTTTTTTACGTTGATTGCCGGAAAAAACGGAAATGGAAAATCGGTGATGTTGGATGCGATCAAATATGCGGCCTATGGAGATACGGTATTTAATAAATCCTCGGAAAGCAAGGGGACGCGTACGCTTTCTTCTTATACAAGAGGGCTTTTGGATGCAACGGCCAAAACGTATATGCGTCCGGCGGAAAAATTTCCTCATGTTTACAGCCATATTGCACTGGAATATTATGACGATGTATTGCAAAAAAGCTTTCTTCTCGGGACGATTTTAGAGACGAATGTCGTCAACAATATTCAGTCCTACCGTTATGTGATGGATCAGACCGATCTAAGCCAGGTGGAGCATTTGTATGAAGAAGACGGGGTGAAACGGGTATACAGCGCGAGCCAGTTCCAGAAGGTTTACGGAGTAACGCTGTTCAATCGGGAGCAGGGAATCGCACGCTTTATGCAGATGACCGGGCTAAAGCTAAGCGCGCAGCAGACGTTGGTATTTTTACGGAAGCTAAGAGGTATTATGACGTATGATCCGGAGGCGAAGATCGATGCGTTTATCAAGGAAAGCGTCTTAGAGGATCGGCGAGTAGATTTTTCGAGGCTAATAGAGGCAAAGGAGAACATCGAGCGGCTGAATCAGACTTTTTTGGTCGTACAGGCGGAACTGACGGAGTTAGAGGCCATTTTAAAGGAATATGACGGCTATGAGGCGGGAAAGGAACGGATTCTGGCGGATGATATCAAGCAGGCTTATAAAAACGCCCTGGATACGAGAGAGACAGTCAAACGGCTGAAGAGCGAGCAGGAGTTAGCCGAGCGGAAGCAGAGGCAGACAGAGGTTGATTTGGAGGCGGTTTCTGGGCAGATTCAGGAGGAAACGCGCAGGCTGCAGGAGGTGACGGCAAGTCTTGGCCAGTTAGACTGTGTGGCGCCGATTCAAAAGGAAGAAGAGCATTTGGTAGAGCTGGAACGGCAAAGAAAGCGGCTGAGAGAGGAGGAGCAGGAGTTAGAGGAGTTTCAGACAAAGGTCAGCGAACTTTGCTATACGCTGGAGCAATATCGGAATATCCTGCAGGACTATCGCATTCCTGTCCCTGTTTTGGCCTCTCTTTTGCAGCAGGAGTATCAGACGGCGGAAAAGCAGGCGGCAGTCGGGGTGCTGAAGCAGGCGGTCGAGGAGCTGCAGGAGCGCCTGACGGAAAAAGCGACGGATTTCAAACGACAAAGAGAGGATCTGGAGCGGCAGCTTTTGGCACAGATGAAGATTGCGAAGGAATGCAAGAAAAACCGTACAGATTTTCATCAGATTCCAGATTATGTAAAATTAAAAGAAGAAATCAACCAGGAATTTGCCAAAAAGGGAATTGCATCCGAGGCGAAATTTGCCTGCGAGTATGTGATCGGACTGACGGACGAGAGCTGGCGGGATGCGATAGAAAGCTATCTGGGGCGGAGACGCTACAGCATTTTGGTAGAACCGCAGTATTATGATATCGCAGATGAGGTATTGAATCGTTCGGAAAATCGCTATGCCCATCTGTTTAATACGAAGCTGCTGATGAAGAAGGCGACGGAGCCGGAGGAGGATTCGGTGGTACGCTTTCTTTCGGTAAAGCATGAGGTGGCGCAGAAATACTTTGATTACCAGCTAGGACGGATGAAGGCTGTGCCGATAGAGGAGGTCAAAAACCAGGAAAACGCCATTTCTAAGGAAGGGCGGGTATCGGTGGCGATGGACGGTTATTTTCTGCGCTTTGATCAAATTCGTTTTTACTATTTGGGACAGGAAACCTTTGAGTTAAACCGGCTGCGTGCAGAACGGGAAATCGAACGGCTGACGGAGGAAAAGAAAGCGCTGCTGCTTCAGGAAAAACACCTGAATGAGACGAGAAGCCAGCTTCGAGAGGGACGGAATTTCTTTCAGGAATATCATTATGACGCGCCGCTTCGCCTTGCGGAAACGATACGGCAAATGCAGGCTTCGGAGGAAACGCTGCAAAGACTTCGGGTAGCACAGAAGGATAACCTGGAATTTGTCGCTCTGTCGGAACGCCAGAACAGTCTGGAGCTTTCTCTAAAAACGTTAAATAAACGACAGAAAGAATGCTATAAGGAACAGAGCCGTCTGCAGGCGGAGCTTACACGTTGTAAGGAGCGGCTGGAGGAACGTGGAAGGCAACTGGCGCTGTATGAAGAGACTTTAGAGCAATACCGACAGACCGAATATACCACAATGCAAAAAGCAATCGAGGATTATGACCGATACCTGGAAAATGGCAGAAGAGGGCCGGGAGGCTTATTTTCAGAGGAATATCAGAAGCGTATCAGAGGAGAGATCGAGCAACATGAAAGGGCGATTTTTACGCTGCAGGGCGAATACAATGGCCGGAGGCCGGAGGGAGAGGGCTTACCGACCGGAATCGGGCAGCGTCAGATCTATGAAAACCGGAGGACAAAAATCTGGATGGATGATTTACAGGAGGTCAGCCGGAAGCTTTCGGCGCAGACCCAGCATTATGAAGAAATTTTTAAAAATGAATTTGTGCTGACGATTCTAAAATCCTGCAACCGTTCTATCGAGGACTTGAAGCTGATCAATGCGGAGCTGGCGAAGTTAAAGTTTTCCACACGTTATCAGTTTGAGGTACGCTTTAACCGGGACGCGTCAGACTATGCAAAGGTAATTGATTATGCCCGTTATTTAGAGGAACGGGAGCAGTTTGGCGGCGGCAGCGATCAGCGGATACTGGGGATTTTCAACTCCTATTCTGACGAGGAAGCCGAACAGTTAGAGCAGGATATGAAGGCGATCATTAACCGAATCATTTCCGGAAACAACAACGAGGCGATTGAAAAATTTGCGGATTATCGGAATTACTTGACCTATGAAATTTTGCTCAGCAACGAAACGTTCCAAAACGCCAGGCTTTCCCGTCAGACCGGATACAACTCCGGGGCAGAGGTGCAGATTCCGTATATGCTCATCTTATCCTCAGCGCTTTTGATGATTTACAATCAACGAGTCAATTCGACCAGATTGGTTTTTATCGACGAGCCGTTTGCCAAAATGGACCCCGGCAACGTTAAGCTGATGCTTGATTTTTTGCGGGCGCAAAACCTTCAGGTGATTTTCTGCTCCCCGGATAAAACGGAATCCATCGGGAAGGAATGCGAAGTGATCCTGCCAGTGTTAAAGGTACGGGCGGATAGTATGCAGTTGGGGATTGTGCAGTTTTCGGAATAATGTGTTTGAACATGGGAGGGGAGGCAGAAACGTTTGGACTACAAGGAGGAACTATTAAAACAGTTGACGCAGCGTTACCGGAACAGCAAAAAGGATGCCGGAACCAACCGGGTTTTTCGGGCGACTCGGATGAAGCCGGATAAGCTATATTCAGGCTATTATGATAACGACGGAGATATCGACTGTATCAATGCGGTCAACGAAGCGATCCAGGAGTGCCAGGAGTTAGAATTTGTTACTTATCAGCAACGCAGACTAAGCAATGAAATAGAATACGTAGCTCTGATTGATTCAGCCGTGGAAGCAGCAGAGCAGTATTTGAAAATACAGTATGGCTATCAGCCCAAGGTGGATCGGGTACAGGCGGTCATGCGTTTGTTGGAGCAATATGAGGAAACGACTCCGGCGGCAAGCGCTTTGTGCGGGAGGCTTAGGCAGGAGCTAGAAAAGAACCAGATATTCCGCAAAAAGCAGGATTATCTCCATTTGGGAGAGGTTTTAAAGGCGCTTGTGTTTGTAGAACAAAATCAAAACCAGCTTTATATAAGG
This sequence comes from uncultured Lachnospiraceae bacterium, assembly GCA_949155905.1. Taxonomy (GTDB): domain Bacteria; phylum Bacillota; class Clostridia; order Lachnospirales; family Lachnospiraceae; genus MGBC131033. The sequence goes on along the minus strand of CASCWU010000070.1, from coordinate 13,762 downwards.
GAAGCCTCTATGCTGCTCTTTGGAAGCTCTAAGCATTTGGAGGAAGCGGTATTGTCAGATGTATGCAAAGAGCTTCGCCGCTACCGGAATCATCCCTGTGAAGAACAGGAAATGGAGGATGAAATCCTGCGGGAATATCATATCGAAAAGGAACCGATAAGGCTTTGCCTGAAGGGAGATTGTGAGATTTTTTTCCAAAACGGAGGCTGCCTTTCGGTAGGCTTATTGGCGGAAGGAATGGAGTTTGCTGTAAAGGATTTGGAGACGATAAAACGGATTGCCGTATCTGCCGAAAGGCTCGTGACAATAGAAAATAAAACGGCATATTACCGCTATCCGGCAGCAGATACGGTGGTATTTTACTTGGGCGGCTTTTTAAACCGGTTCCAGCGGGACTTTTTAAAACGGATTTGGAGCGATAATCCTCATGTAACGTGGTATCACTTTGGAGATATTGACGCGGGAGGATTTTATATCTACGAGGATTTGTGCCGAAAGACAGGGATACCCTTTAAGACGCTGCATATGTCAAAGGAGGAGCTTTACAGGGAGCAATATCAACACTGTCTGCAAAAGCTGACCGTACAGGATAATTGGCGGCTGCAGTCGCTAAAACAGGCGGAGGTATTTTTTGGAGAGAAGGAAGTGTGCCAGGAGACGGTGGAATATATGCTTGAACACCAGGTGAAGCTCGAGCAGGAGGTTATCAGCTATCAGGGCTGGGAAAAGCAAGGTAAATGTGTTATATTAGGCATATAAGCTGATAAAGGGGGTGCTATTATGGAGAAAAACTTTTCAGATGTTTTTAAACCGGGAACATATCCGCAAAAAACCTATGTGTCAAGGCACTCAAATGGTACAAGATATACGCATGAAGAACGTTTAGAACAAAGTCTTTCTATAGAAGGATATTTAACATATATCGTAGGACCTTCCAAAATTGGAAAACTGTATTGTGCGAAAATGTAATTGGAAGAGAAAATATGGTTTCTATGTCGGGAAATGATTTTTCTAAAGAACATGATTTCTGGTCTGGGATTGGGAAAAAAATAGGTATTTCCATAACGGCTAAGATTAGTCAGGAAACATCAACTGTTTCGGATAGTGAGCAAAGGTCAACAATAGTAACAAAAAATTATTTTACGATAAAGGATAGAGTAATTCAATATTTTAAAGAATATAAAAAAATTCTTGTTTTGGATGATTTTCATTATGCACCGTCAGAAACACAATATGATATAGCGTGCCAGCTCAAGGAAGTAATACGTTCAGGATTTAAGGCGGTTGTCATTTCTCTGCCATATCGTTCTGATGATGCTATCCGGTTAAATCCGGATTTGACCGGAAGAATATCTATTATAGAAATAGAGCCATGGAAGAAAGAGGAATTGGTGCGAATCGCCAATAAGGGTTTCTTTAAATTGAATATGACGATAGAAGAGCCTCTTATCATAAAAATGGCAGAGGAAAGTATACATTCGCCACAATTAATGCAGTCAGTTTGCCTTAATATAGGACTTTTACCAGAAAGGACAGAGGAAATTACGGAGGCGACTATAGAAGAAAGCTGTAGGTTTACCTGTATGAATCTACCGTATAAAGATGTTGTGCGTGTACTAAAGACAGGACCATCAACCAGGGGGCAGCAAAGATTAAAATATACTCTTAAAGATGGAAGTCAACAGGATATTTATGGCTTGATTTTAAAAATATTGGCGGATAACCCTCCGTTGATAGAATTAAGAATGGAGGAGTTAATGGAACGAATAAAGAAGAATACAAATGATACTATGATAAAACAAAAGAAAGTAAAGGATTCTTTAAAAAATTGGCAGAAGATGTTGGAACAACAGGGAAGTCTTTATCAGGTTTTGGAGTGGAAGGATGATGTAATCTATATATTAGATAATATGTTTCTGTTCTATATCAGATGGGGATAGATGTTTTTATAGCAAGAGGTGATTTACTCTAGCAAATCGTTTGCCTGACAAAAGGTCAACCATTTTGTGGCGAGGAGGGGATATCACGCATGAAAATAGAAGCCTTAAAAATCAAAAACTATAAGTTCATCCGGGAGCTGGAAATCCGTCAGATGGAAAACGCCTGCATTCTGGTGGGACGAAACAACACAGGAAAAACGGTGATTTTAGATGCGGTGCTGACGGCATGCGGACAAAAGGAAATAAAGCCGAAGCACTTTAACGAGGCTGGCAGCAATATTGAGATTACCGTGAAGCTGTCGCTTTCCGGAGAGGATATCGCCCTGTTTTACCGAAGGGGACGGGTCAGCCGGGCGAAGCGCCAGGATGTGTTTTGTCGGGAATTTAGCAAACGGCTTCCTTCGTTTCATAGCACTGCCCATTCTCATAAGGAGTCTGATTCCTGGCTTATGGCGCAGGGCGGACTGCTGGAGTTTACGTTTGTCGCGAATAAGGGCGGCCGAATCCGTTACAGTGATGGAATTCAAAAGGACAATTCGTATATCAAAGAGGTGCTTCCAAAGATCTATTGTATCGATCACCGAAGAAACATCGACGAGATTGAGGATGATATTATCCAGATGGGTATCCGGGAAAAGACAACGGTCATGCTACGGGAAAATAAATGTATGTTTGACGAGGCAAAGCCGTGTAACGGATGCTTTCAGTGTATCGGCAAGATAGAGAAAAAAGCAGTGGCAGATCTGACGATCTTCGAGACGGAAAAGCTGCTAGAGTATAAGCTGCTCCATGCAGACAGCGACGCGTTTATGCAGCGTTTGAACGAGGCCTTCCGCCGGAATACCGGGCTTTCCGATACGCTGATCCGTCAGGTCAATATCGATCTGCCTTCGCTGTTAAAAATTGACGTGGTACGATGCCGGGAAAATCAGGAGGCTTCAAGAGAACCGGGAATTCTGGAAAGCCGGGAGCATGGAGAGGGAAGGGAGACAAGAGAGTCTGGCGGCTATGAAGGCAGGAGTTTTGGCAATGATTGTGAGCCGATTTATGATATGGGCGAGGGGATGAAAAGTATTTATATCCTTTCGTTGTTAGAAACCTATATGGAGGAGCCGGAAAAGCTGCCGTGTATCCTGATGATGGAGGATCCGGAGCTGTTTTTGCATCCGCAGCTGCAGAAGATGGCCAGCGAGGTGCTGTATCGGCTTTCGCAGAAAAACCAGATTATTTTTTCCACCCATTCGCCAACGATGATTTTTAATTTTAACAAAAAACAGATCAAACAGATGCAGTTGGATCGGACGGGGCATCCGGTGATTCGGGAGCAAAACGATATCGGACGGATTTTAGATGATTTGGGCTTTAGTGCGAATGACCTGATGAACGTCAGCTTTGTGTTTATTGTAGAGGGCAAGCAGGACAGAAGCCGTCTGCCGCTGCTGTTAAACCAATATTACTCGGAAATGTACGATGAAAACGGGAGCCTTCAGCGGATTGCTATTATTTCGACCAATAGCTGCACCAACATCAAAACCTACGCCAATTTAAAATATATGAATCAGATTTATTTAAAGGATCAGCTTTTGATGATTCGGGACAGCGACGGAAAAAACCCGGAAAAGCTCAAACGCGATTTGTGCAGCTATTATGCGGAGAGAAGCCAGGAGGATATCGGGGCGCTGCCGAGGATTGGGCCGAAAAATGTGTTGATTTTAAAATATTATTCGTTTGAAAATTATTTTTTAAATCCTAAGGTTATGGCAAGCATCGGTGTGATTCCAAGAGAGGAAGCCTTTTATGATATCCTGTATGCCAAATATAAGGAATATCTACATCGGATCAAAAGCTTTGTACGAATGAAGGAAAAAACAGGGATCGAAATCCGGTCGAAAAAAGATATCAAACGGCATTTGGAGACGATTTTGATTTACGGCAGAGGCCACAATTTATACGATATTTTTTACGGACGCTACAAAGGAGAAAAGGAAACGCAGATTTTAAAGCAATACATCGAAACCGCGGGACGCGAGGTGTTTGCAGACATTTTGGATGCGATAGATGCATTTGTATATTTTCAAAGCCGGAAAAAGGTGGCCGAAAAAAAAGAATAAAAAATGCTTGCATTTATAAAACAGATGTGATATTATCATGAGAAAATTATAACATGCAAAGAAAAATGCGAGGAAAGAGACTGTCTGGCGATACCGGAATGGATCGACAGGAAGAGGCGGCCACCGACTGAGAGCCGCCGAATCAGGAAGGCCGCCCGATGGAACACTCTGGAGCAGATGGGTTGAAGAGGTACGAAGAAAGGCCGTTCGTTTGGGCTATGGAGGTCGTGCTTGCAGTAGGTTCATCCGTAATCATGCGTTAAATGGAGAGAGGGAGATCCTCCTGGCCAAAGGTGGCACAGGCTGGATGTCCAAAGCGGGTGGTACCGCGGATCTTGTTTTTATTCGCCCCGGAGCAGAAGGGATTCTGCGCCGGGGCGTTTTGCGTGTTTGTAGTTTTTGCTGGAAAAAAGAGGAGCAGACGGATGGTTTTGATAAGGAGGTTGGCGTATGAAAGTGGTAAGTGGAATGAGAGAAAAAAGAGATAAGGATCTGGCGCAGATAAAAAAGGGACTGCAGGAGGCCAACCTTACCGAAGCAGAGGTGATTGTTCGCGGAGCCGTTCATAGCATCCGGGATATGGGGGAGTTTTTGTTTCTTGTGCTGCGCCGCTATGACGGAATTTTACAGTGTGTGGCGGAAAAGACAGGGGAAAACACTTTGCCTGAGCTGAGGGAAGGGATGACCGTAGAGGTGTCAGGCAGAGTGCGCCAGGAGGAGCGAGCGCCGGGAGGCATAGAGCTTGCGGCAGAAGGAATACGGCTGCTAAGCCAGCCGGAGCCAGACAGCGCAATGCCGCTGCCGATTGGCAAACGAAAACTGTCGGCGTCTCTTGAAAAACGGCTTTCTCTGCGGCCGGTGGAGCTGCGGAATTTGGAGGAGAGAGCAGTTTTTCGGATTCAGGAGGGGCTGGTACGGGGCTTTCGGGAATTTCTGCACCAGCAGCATTTTACCGAGATACGAACCCCTAAGCTGGTAGCGGGGAATGCGGAAGGAGGCAATGATTCCGGTGGAGCAAATGTATTCCGGCTGGAGTATTTTGGAAAACGGGCATTTCTGGCGCAGAGTCCTCAGTTTTACAAGCAGATGCTTGTTGGGGTGTATGATCGGGTGTTTGAGGTGGCTCCGGTGTTCCGGGCAGAAAAGCATAATACGATCCGCCATTTGAACGAATATACCAGTATGGATTTGGAGTTAGGGTATCTTGACTGCTTTGAGGAGCTGATGGAGTTAGAGCAGGCGATGCTGGCCTTTACGATGGATCTGCTCCGAAAGGAATACGCCAGAGAGTTATCCTTGCTGCAGGTAAAGCTTCCAGATGTCAGCCGGATTCCGGCCGTTCGGTTTGAAGAGGCAAAACGGCTGGTGTCAGAGCGGTATGGCCGTCCGATGAAGGCGCCGTATGACCTTGAGCCGGAGGAGGAACATCTGATTGGGCGGTATATCAAGGAGGAATATGGCAGTGATTTGGTTTTTGTCACACATTATCCGTCGAAAAAACGTCCGTTTTATACGATGGACGATCCGGAAGATAGCCGATTGACGTTAAGCTTTGACCTGTTGTTCGGCGGGATGGAGATTACGACGGGCGGACAGCGGATACACGATTACAGACAGCAGGTAGAAAAGCTGATAGCCAGAGGGATGAACCCGGAGGAATTTGCGGATTATCTGATGGCGCATCAAAACGGTCTGCCGCCGCATGGAGGCCTTGGAATCGGACTGGAACGGCTGACAATGAAGCTATTAAGACGGGAGAATGTAAGAGAAACGACGATGTTTCCAAGAGATGTCACCAGACTGCGGCCATAGGGCTTGGAAAGGTAGTGGGTTTTGTTTATGAAAATAGAAGATAAAACAATAGAATATGTAGCAGCTCTGGCAAAGTTGGAGCTTTCCGAGGAAGAAGGGCTGACGCACGAGCGTGCCAGAGGGGATTTGGAACGGATTTTGGCCTATATAGAAACGATGAATGAGCTGGATACCGAAGGGATAGAGCCGATGTCCCATGTATTTCCATTAAAAAATGTAATGCGGGAAGATGTAGTACGAGAGGATATGATACGGCAGACAGAACAAATGGAGGGCAGACAGATTCGCAGGGAGGCGTTGCTAAGCAATGCTCCGTCGCAAAAGGAAGGCTGCTTTGTCGTGCCAAAGACCGTGGAATAGGAAGGGAGGGGACGGCAGATGGAAACGATGGTACAAAGAGAGATAACAGCATGGACAGCATTGGAGCTGGGGCGGCGGATTCGGGCAGGAGAGGTATCTGTTACAGAGGCGCTCAAGGCGTATTTGGATAACATAGAGCAGACAGACGGAAGTTATCACGCCTATGTATCCGTCTGGAGGGAACAGGCCTTTCAGCGGGCAAAGCAGGTCGAGCAGGAGTTAAAAGAGGGAAAGTATGCTGACAGCCCGTTGGCCGGGGTGCCGATTGCGGTAAAGGATAACATTTGTACAAAAGGAGAGGAAACGACCTGTGCCAGCAGGATATTGGCAGGCTTTCGGCCTCCTTATCAGGCAGAGGTGGTAGATCGGCTGCTTTCGGCAGGAATGGTTATCATCGGAAAAACCAATATGGATGAATTTGCTATGGGCAGTACGACAGAAACCTCGGCGGCAGGTGCAACGAGGAATCCATGGGATACGTCCCGTGTGCCAGGAGGCTCCTCCGGCGGTTCGGCTGCGGCGGTAGCAGCTTTTGAGGCTCCGGTCGCGCTGGGATCGGATACGGGCGGCTCGATCCGTCAGCCGAGTGCTTTTTGCGGGGTGGCAGGAATAAAGCCGACCTATGGAACCGTTTCCCGTTATGGACTGATTGCCTATGCGTCCTCGCTCGATCAGATAGGGCCGATAGCCAGAAGCGTAGAGGATTTAGCAGCAATGCTGGAGATCATCAGCGGATGGGATGAAAAGGATTCCACCTCCGTATCGTCAGAGTATAAATATACGTATTTGGATGTGATAGAAGCGGTTAAACAGGCTTTTAAAGACGAGAAAGACCGGAAGGAGTTGAAAGACCGGAATCAGGGAGGAGATATCAAAAATGCTTGCCCGCCGCAGGTATTGGCCGGTTTGCGGATTGGTCTGCCTAAGGAATATTTTGGAGAGGGCTTAGACCGGGAGGTAAAGAAATGTGTGCTGGAGGCAGCAGAGGCACTGAAGGCTTTGGGTGCAAGGCTGGAGGAGGTGGAGCTTCCGGCAATCAAATATGCGATTCCTGCTTATTATGTTCTGGCATCTGCAGAGGCCAGCTCGAATCTTTCCCGTTACGATGGTGTAAAATATGGCTACCGAACGGCAGACTATGAGGGCTTGCAGGAGCTTTATAAAAAGACAAGGAGCGAGGGCTTTGGCGAGGAGGTCAAACGCCGGATGCTGATTGGGGCGTTTGTGCTAAGCTCTGGCTACTATGAAGCGTATTACAATAAGGCGTTGAAGGTCAAGGCTGTGATCAAGCAGAACTTTGATCGGGCATTTGAGCAATACGACCTGCTTTTGAGTCCGACGGCTCCTAACGTAGCGCCGCGTCTTGGAGAAAGCCTTGCCGATCCGTTAAAGATGTATTTGGGAGATATTTATACCGTAGCGGTCAATCTGGCCGGGCTGCCAGGCATCAGTATTCCGGTTGGCTTTGCAGAGAAGGACGGAAAGCGATTGCCGGTCGGGCTGCAGCTCATTGGCCGTCCCTTTGGAGAACGGGAGCTGTTTCAGGCTGCCTATGCGTATGAGCGCTGGCAGAAGGCTTCGGGAGAGGTGAAGGAGCTGTTCGCGGAAAAAGCAGAGGGAGGACAGAGAGATGACAGAGAGAGGAGGGAAGCAGATGAGAGCAAATCGACAATATGAAACGGTTATCGGTCTGGAGGTGCATGTAGAGCTGGCGACGAAAACAAAGATTTTCTGCGGCTGTACGACAGAATTCGGCGGGGAGCCGAACACGCATTGCTGCCCGATCTGTACCGGGATGCCGGGGACGCTTCCGGTATTAAATAAAAAGGTAGTGGAATATGCGGCGGCAGCGGCTCTGGCGATGGGCTGTACGGTTACGAGGCGGTGCCGCTTTGACCGGAAAAATTATTTTTACCCGGATTTGCCAAAGGCATATCAGGTTTCTCAGCTTTATCTGCCGATTGGACGAAACGGCGGAATCGAAATAGAGGTAGAGGGGAAAAAGAAAGTCATTGGGATTCATGAAATCCATATGGAGGAGGATGCGGGCAAGCTGGTACATGACCCTTGGGAGGATGTAACCTTGGTGGATTACAACCGCTGCGGGGTGCCGCTCATTGAGATCGTCAGCGAGCCGGATATGCGTTCTGCCGAGGAAGTGATTGCCTATCTGGAAAAGCTGAAGCTAATGCTGCAATATTTAGGAGTATCGGATTGTAAAATGCAGGAGGGATCGCTGCGGGCGGACATCAACCTGTCTGTCCGGGAGCTTGGCGCCAAGGAGTTTGGCACCAGAACGGAAATGAAAAATATGAATTCGTTTAAGGCGATTGCCCGAGCGGTAAACGGAGAGCGAAAGCGCCAGATAGAGCTGTTGGAGTATGGCGGAAGGGTCGTGCAGGAGACAAGGCGCTGGGACGATAACAAGGATACGAGCTTTGCTATGCGGAGCAAGGAGGACGCTCAGGACTATCGGTATTTCCCGGAGCCGGATTTGGTTCCGTTGGAGCTGGGGGAGGAATGGCTGGCAGAGTTAAAAAGCCGTCAGCCGGAGCTGCGGGATGAAAAGCGGGCGCGTTATATCAGAGAATATCAACTGCCTGCCTACGATGCCGGGATTCTGACTGCTTCTAAGGCAATAGCGGATCTGTTTGAGGAAACAGTGGCCTTGTGCGGAAAGCCAAAGGAGGTTTCTAACTGGCTGATGGTAGAAACGATGCGGCTGTTGAAAGAGAGCGAACAAGAGCCGGAGGAGGTAAGCTTTTCTCCGAAAAATCTAGCCGCCCTGATTGGTCTGCTGGAAGAGGGCGCCATTAACCGAACCGTAGCGAAGGAGATCTTTGAACAGATTTTCCGAAAGGACGTCGAGCCTGTGAAATATGTGGAGGCGCATGGATTACGGATCGTACAGGATACCGGGGCGCTCGGGGAGGCTATTAGAGAGGTACTGGCCGCCCACCCGCAGTCCGTCGCCGATTATCGGGGAGGAAAGAAAAAGGCGATGGGCTTTTTGGTGGGACAGGTGATGAAGGAGACGAAAGGAAAGGCCGATCCGAGGATGGTGAATCAGATGCTGCTGGAGGAATTAGAAGGATTAGAATAAATTGGAAGAATTGGAAAAAATAAGGAAGAAAAGAAGAGGGTATAAATAAGAGCAAACAAAAACCCCCAGGCCTGCGAGTTCCGCCAGTCTGGGGGTTTTTGCTTTATTTATTCGTAAGGAGACTACTTTTTCTTATATACGACTTCGTCACTGATATAGACGACCTCTTCGGATTCACTGCCTTCAAAGACATAGGTGACAAAGCGAACACGGTATGTTCCAGAAGAAAGACCGGTAGCTTCACCCGTAATATCTAATGACCAATCTTTTACACTGCCTGTCCATGTTTTAACGATCATCCATTTGGAATCTATTTTATGCTGTAAATATAGAAAACCATTAATCTGCGTAGTTCTATTTGGATAACCAGATACACTCCCGCTTAAAACAGCAACTCCATCTATAAAAGATAATACAGCTCCTGTACTAGCCGTATGCTCATAACGAGCATCATTAACTTCTTCTTCTCTACCTACCTCTTGAGCAGAAGCTTGTATAGAAGTAGCAAAACTTAATAGCAAAGCTATAACTAATACAATACAAATAGATGTTCTTTTGTTCATAAACAGATCTTCCTTTCGCTTTTGTAGTGACATCATTTTCTATATATAAAACAAGTAAGTGATATATTTTGTGACTAACATAGTTTCTCAAGAAGCCCGTAGTTGATTGGCTAATTGAATTAGTTCTTTTACTTCACAATTACCTTGCAATTCATAATAATATTCACCATCATTCCAAAAAATAATACAAAGTTCAGAATGATTGATAGAATAAGCAGTTTTGCAATTTTTTAGTTCTAGTGAAATTTTTTCGGCGTTTATATATTCAGTGTTTAAGTATCGTTCACCTTCTAATAAAATTGATTGTAAAAACTTAATTTGAATATCACTATTTTTTTTAGATACCCTAATAACAGTAGAGTTTTTCCATTCTGCCCGGCTAATCTCCTCATACTCCTCTCCCCATTCCGGTTCCCGGTATTCCAAAATTTCCTTTGGCGCTAATGCCATATCGGGAACTTCATAATTCACTTCCGAATGGTCGGGATGATTGCCTATCGCAAAACGGGTTCGTGTAAACCTGTTTGCACCGGCATTCACCGTAATGCAAAGAACGATAAAAAAGGATGCGGCTAATACCCAGGATTTTTTTATCAAATTTCTCGTATTTGGGATAAACTGATCTTGATAATCATCGAATATCTTCATAATCTTATCATTGAATTCTTCAGAAAAGTAGTGCATGCGTGGATCGTGCGATCTTGGCGGCTCCTGTGGCTGTGGCTTTGGTGGTTCTGGCGGCAGTTCCTCTTCGGGAGGAAGGAGTCCCTTCTTTTCATAGTGATACTGCTCCAATGCTTTGTATAAGGCTGCATCAAATTCCGCATCGCTAATTTTCCTTTTTTTTCTGATGATTGTTTTTTTCATTGGTGACCCTCCTGTTCAACTTGGAAAGAGTAATGATTTTATCCTTGTCTATCATACTAGAATTGCAGGGTGTTTGTCAAGCCGGAAATGGTGATGGATAGGATGGGATGGGATGTTTGGAGGTGATTGACCTCAAGATGGGAGAAAAAGAATTTTCCCATAACCTGTTTTCGAGAATACGGACTTCAAACATTTCATCCTTAATGATGTTCATGATTGATTTGCTGTTTTGACATACCCCTTTGTAGCACTTCTGACGATACGATCCAGTTTTGTTATAATCAGTTTATCGCCTGCCTTTAAATCAGTAAGGAGTTTCCCTAATACCCTTGGTATTTTGGTCAGTCAGTCCTTTTCAAAACAGAGAACTTAACGGTTCCCGAACAATTATAAGGGGTATGCGTGTGATGCGCAAGAAAGGATTGCATGGTGAACCCCGTCTATACGGGTGCAATCGCTTCCCAAAAGACCGAGGACCGCTTTAAAATCGGCATGATACGGGACAAGAAGCCGGAGGACTGGATTGTGGTGGAGGGAGTGGAAATGGGGGATGGAATGGCACCAAGAACAGTAGCAATTGGAGTTCAAAACTTTGAGGATCTTTCTATCTGGAAAGAGGAAACGTATAGAGAACTTCAAGGAACGTATCCGGTGATTGCCTTATCTTTTTCCAGTGTAAAGGAGACGTCTTTTTTAGGAACAAGGAGCGCCATTTACCAGGTGATAGAGCGTGTGTATGGAGAATACGATTTTCTTCTGGAGTGTAATCAACTGTCAGTACGTGAAAAACAAATGTTTGAGCAGGTATCCTATCATATGGGGGAAACAACTGCGAAAGGTTCTTTGCTTGTCTTGTCGCAATGCTTATATAAGTATTATGGGAAACGAGTGATTATTTTACTAGATGAGTATGATACACCAATGCAGGAAGCTTATATCAATGGCTACTGGAAGGAATTGGCAGCTTTTGTTCGGGGGCTGTTTCACTCTACCTTCAAGGTGAATCCTTATTTAGAACGAGCCATTATGAGTGGGATCACACAGGTCAGTAAAGAGTCTATTTTTTCTGACCTCAACAATCTGGAAGTCGTAACCATGACTTCTGAAAAATATACGGATAAATTTGGTTTTACAGAAGATGAAGTGTTTACTGCTTTAGAGGAATACGGCTTATCTGAGAGGCGGCAGGAAGTAAAAGACTGGTACGATGTGTTGTTGGAGCCAAAAAAAGAGAGTGATTGGGCTTACATTTTGGAATTTAAAGTTTATGATCCAGAGGAAGAAGTTTCTTTAGAAGATACAGTACAGGCCGCCTTGACACAGATCGAAGAGAAGAAGTAGGAAGCTGCTTTATTAGCAAAAGGAGCCCCTAAAAAGCGGATCCGAAAATACGGTTTTGCATTTCAAGGCAAGACCGTATTGATTGGGTAGTGTATAAAATTATAAAACAGTAGCAGTTTATAGCATTGGCATATAAGCGGCTACTGTTGTTATCTGATACCTCATATGAGCAGATTTTTCTACGGCTTAGTGCAGGCTAAGCGGCTTTTGTGAATTCTACCATGTCAGAAATCGTACAGTCTAAAATCTGACAGAGCTTTTCTATCGTATTTAGTGTCAGGTTTCGGTTTTTCCGAATGGAATTCAGCGTAGCAGAAGAGATTTTATAGGTATGAATCAACTGATACTGGGAAATCCCGGACTTTTTTAGAGTATCCCAAAACGGTGCATAGCTGATGACTGGTTCCGGGCGCATTTTTGGTTCGTAGCTGCTGGTTTGTGCTTTGCTGGTTTCCGATGTACGGTCAATCTGCTTGTCTGCCTTAGCCAATACCATACGATGCTGCGTCGGATCTGGTACAATCGTTTCGTCGATAGGTGTAGGGATTCCGTTTTCTTTTACAAATTCTACCATATCGGAGATGTCACAGTCCAGTATCCAGCAGATATGATGCAGAGTATGCAGAGTGACGTCTTTGTTTTTCCGAAAGGAATCCAACGTGGCGCTAGAAAGGTCATGGTTGGAAATCAGCCAATATTGCGAAATCCCCTTCCGTTTTAAGGTGTTCCAAAACGGTGCATAGTTTATCATAATTACCCCCTGTTCTTTGCCGTTCAGGCAGCAAGTAGTGTTTTTTGTGAGTGGCCTGTTCGCTGTTCTGTTCTTATCATATAGCATTTTAGATGGATATACAAGTAAAATTTGTTATTTTCTGAGATATTTTCTCGATTTATCATAATAATCTGGCTTTTGGGGACGATTGTAGGGAAAATTATGGGGAAAAGGGAAAAGAGAGAAGGATGTTTAGGTTGATTTTGTCTCCCAACTGTGCCATAATATAGGCGGAAAATGATGAAAATGGAGTGTTGTCATGTTTGGAATATTAAAAAAATTTAATCTTTTATTGGAACGGGGACAGAAAAAAAGGATTGCAATTCTCTTTTTTCTGATGTTGATGGGGGCATTTTTGGAGGTATTAGGTGTTTCGCTGATGATTCCGCTGATTTCGGCGATTATGCAGCCGAATATCATCGAGACGAATGAATTGGTAAAACAGGTTTGTGCATTTTTTGACCTGCATTCTCACCGGACGTTTGTCATTGTCTGTATTGGGGCGTTGATTTTGGTTTTTATTGCCAAGGATTTGTTCCTGATGCTCCAATATTATGCACAGTCCCGCTTTGTGTTCAATAACCGTTTTGCGACGCAGCAGCGTTTGCTTCGGGCGTATATGACCAGACCATATGAATATTATTTGGGCGCCAAATCAGGAGAAATTGTACGGGTCATTCAGAGCGATGTCGGACAGACGTATGGCTTGCTGACGACCTTGTTGCAATTTGCCACGGAGTCGGTGGTATCTATGGCATTATTGGTTACTATTTTTATAGTCGATCCGTTGATGACGTCTTTTGTTGCGCTGATGATGGGGGTGATTATGATAGTGATCGCCCGGATTGTAAAGCCTATTTTACGGCGGGAGGGACTGTCCTCGCAGAAGCATG
>CASCWU010000069.1 GCA_949155905.1 uncultured Lachnospiraceae bacterium | reverse complement strand
TTGCAAACACCCCCAAGGAAGCGGATCCTCTGGAATCGCTGCACAGCACCACAACGTCCCGATCTGTCTTTGCTGCTTCCATCAGGCATTCACAAATGACCTGTCTGTTTGGTATCTTATTCATGCCTTCCTCGCCTCCTCTTCCTTTTGCTTTAATTCTTCCATCGCCTGCTTGTACTGTTCATCATTCGGCACCTGATGATGCCATGCCTTCTGTCCTTCCATAAAGGAAACGCCACAGCCTTTGATGCTGTCTGAAATAATGACCGTCGGCTTGCCCTTGTAGGCCTTCGCCTTTGTAAACGCTTCATCGAGAGCCTGGACGTCGTTTCCGACCGCATGGATCACGTTCCAGCCAAAGGAGCCCCAACGCTCATCCTGGCTGTCCTGTGTCATAACCTCCTCGGTCGTACCAGAAATCTGTAAGCGGTTCCGGTCTACGACAGCAATCAGGTTATCTAACTTATAATGGCCGCCGCACATCGCACCTTCCCAGACGGAGCCCTCAGCCAGCTCGCCGTCACCCATTACGACATAGACATGATAATCCCTGCCGTCCATCTTCCCGGCTAAAGCCATTCCGACTGCTACCGGAAGTCCATGCCCCAGGGAACCGGAATTCATCTCGATCCCGCCGATTTTGTTATTCGGGTGGCCGATGTATTTGGAATTGTAGGAAGAAACCGTCTCCAGATCCTCCTTCGGGAAAAATCCCTTGTCTGCCAACACGCTGTAGAGCGCCTCGACAGAATGACCCTTACTCATAATAAAATGATCTCTGTCCACCTCACCGAAATTCTCCGGCGTAATATTCATATGCTTGTTGTATAAGACATTCAGGACATCAATTACACTGAAATCGCCGCCGATATGCCCTGCCTTCGCCCGGTAGACAATGTCCAAGATCGTCTGACGGTATGCAAAGGACTTTGCTGCTAATTCTCCCATAATCTATATCTCCCATTTTAAGTTCCACAACAACCCCTCCCCGGACAGTTTTCTGGAGCAGAATATTCCATCGCAAAAGAAACGGTTGCTGTTTTTTTATTTTTATTCCCCGTGCAGATAAGCCTTTACCTGATCTTCAATTGGATCGTAGAGATCCGGCTTGATGCCCAGGTATTTGCAGGCCTCGTACAGCACCGGAACGACGTCTTTATGGATGCCGACACAGTGATGGATGTATGGCCCTTCGACGATCTTCGCTTCCAGACGTTTCCAATTTTCTACCTCTACCCAGACGTAAGTTCCCTTGGTATACGGCCCGTCTACGGCCTTGGCATTGCCAAGAAGCAGGGAATATTCGCCGTTGTCGCCGTCAAAGCGTACTAGGGAGATATCGCCGTGCTTGGCTTCTGCCTCAACTGCGCCTGGGTGATCGAAGGCCAGAGGATAACCGATGGTCGGTTTTTCCTTTGCGACAGAAAGAGGCCATGGACCACAGTGCTGCAGCAACTCGCCGTTGTTGTTGTCCGGGTGGCGTACCGTCCAGTCGGCAAAGAAGGAGCGGGTTTCGCCCATTCCGGCCGCCTCAGTGATCAGGGCGGTAATCGCTCCGTGGATATCCGTCTCGCAGACCGTTGGAATTCCCTCTTCGTTTAAGAAAGAGTTCGCGGCGCATGGCATAATGCCAAGTTCGTCCTGCAGGGCGTTCCAGCACTGGATAGCAATCGCGTTACAGCCGTACTTCTCTGCCAGGTTCTTCATCGCTACCTTAATGGCGGCGACATTTTCTAACTCTTCGTCCTTGATTTTGATATTCATATTGGTGCGGGCATAGAGAATGGTTTTCGCTACCTCGCTTCCCTCTTCCTTAGCTGCCTTTACCGCCTGTACCAACTCGGTCATCGGGATTGGGGAAAGCTGGATGTTGAATTTCTCTAACAGCTCGCCCTCGTTGCACATCGTAGACCAGAAATCAAATGGCCGCGGCGCAATCTGCAAAATCCTCGTATGACGGAACACCTTGACCACGTTGCAGACCGCCAGGAAATCTCTGACACCACGCTCAAATTCCGGATCGGTCAGATGGCAGTTCGTCACATAGGTAAACGGCACCTGGAAGCGGCGCAGCACCTTACCAGTAGCAAACAGACCGCATTGGCTGTCACGCAGGCGGATACCATTTTCGTCCGGGCGTTCGTCTCTTGGCCCCCAAAGCAATACCGGGACATTCAGCTTTTTCGCCAGCCTGGCCACCTCATATTCCGTACCGAAATTGCAGTGCGGCACAAACAGACCATCTACTTTTTCCTTCTGGAACTTCTCTGCAATCTTTTCCATATCAGCGTCGTTGTAAAGCAGACCCTCTTCGTTGATATCATAGATATCTACATAGTTGATGCCAAGCTCGCCCAGGCGATCACAGGTCTTTTTTGCAAATTCAATGGCCGCTGGCGCACTGAAAATGCTTCGTCTTGTCGGGGCTACCCCCAGTTTGATCGAAACCTTACTCATCTCTTTTTACCTCCTATTATAAATTCTGTCTCTCAAAATGCCGTCGGGACAAATTCTTCGCTGCCTTTTTTCACCGGAATCAGGCGGATCCCCATGTATTCCTTGCCTGGCAGCTCGATCCGGAACATCCCGGAAAAGCGTCCTCTCTTTTCGATAGTCATGTTCCAAGTGTCGATGACCTCTACCTCAAACTCCTCGTCCTCCCGCTTGCGGAACATCCGGGAGGATGGGCGAGAAAAGCCGTAATAGTGGATTTCATAGCCATCCGGCATCATCTGATCCGGAACGCCTACCACCTCGTCAAAGGAGGAAGGGCCTGCCTTTAAAAATCCGCTGCCTGGGGTTTCCGATAAAATCTGATGAAGGAAGCGGAAACGCTCTGGGCTTTCCCCGTGCAATTTGCCGCCATGCGACCACCATAAAATCTGATCCTCGCGATTGAAAGTCTCTCCGTGTCCGGCATAGCCGCCCCGCAGGGAGGCCTCCCAGAATCGTCTGGTCAGCTCCTGGCCGCTGATGTTGCCCCAGCCCTGGTCGATGTTGCCCTCGTAGCAGATTTCATCCCAGACAACCGGTTTGCCGTAGCGTACTCGGTATTCGTCGGTATATTCGACATGGCGGTAATAGTCCTGCCGCTGCATGCTGCAATGGGTGATCCATGGTCTGGTATAATCGTAAAAGCCCATGCAGTTATGGATCGAACGCAGATGCTTGTACGGATCCTTTTCGCAGAGAATCTGGGCATACCGCTCCCAGTCCGCAATGCTTTTTTGCGGCAGCAGGTCGTACTCATTCGCCAGCGACCACCAGATATTCCGGTAAGCGGCAAACCGGGCAACGACATATTTCCAGTAAAGATCGTCTGCCTCCTTGGTCATATGAGAAAAGCCCCAGCGGTCGTATGGGTGCATCACGATCAGATCCGCCTCAATCCCCAGATCCCGAAGCTGACGGATCCGCTCGTCAAACCGTCTGAAATGTTCCACGTTAAAACGCAGATAGTTAAAATCCTTATAAGGATAGCTTTCACAAGGAGGGAATACTCGCAGGTTTTCTAACTCCTCTTCGGCTAATCCTTCCCGGTTTCCTTCCTCATAAGGATAGGTAACGGGCTCCTCCATGTTGTAGATATAGTGCTTTGGGAACACGCAGAACCGGATTTTGTTAAACGCGCTGTTTTTTAATGTCTCCAATGTCTCTAGCTGCCGCTCCTCTGGCTGCTGTACCCAGGCGTAGCACGTTGTCCCAATCGAATAATACGGTGTCCCGTCTTCATAGCCCAGATGATACGTATTCCGTACCCGCATCGGGCCGTGGTTCCCGGCAGAAGCAGGCGTTACCTCAAACTCCCCGGACAGGCTGGCCGCTTCTGTCTCACTTCCGGCAAAGCTCCCGGATATCTCATAAGTATAATGCCCTTCAAAGGAAGGCATAAAACGTACCCGGTAGATACCGTCCCCGTCGTAAAAGCCATCTACTGTTACCGTTTCGTTCTGTCCGGTAAACGTTCCGCTGATGGTGTAATCGGTAAATGGGTTGCCCTCGCTCTTTCCCCTTACCTCTGCCTCAAATACATCCCATTTTTCTACTGTCCTCATGACAATCTCCATTCTGTTTTGTTTGAAGCGTGATGCACACTACACGCATAAGGAAAATGGTTGCTGTCGCAACCGCGCTCCGGTGCGAGAATTCCACTTTGTGGAATTCTTTTTCATAAATCACGCACGCTTTCCCGTTCGACAAATTGCGTACATACCTGGATTTTCGTATTGATCACCTTTGCTTCTGCCAAATGCTCCAAAAGACGCTTGACCGCTACTGTTCCCATCTCCTGCTTGAATACCCGAATCGTCGTCAGCTTAGGTGAGGACATTTCACAAAACGGCATATCATCAAAACCAATCAGAGAAACATCCTCCGGAACGCGGATGCCCGCCTCCTGCAAGGCCTTTAGGGCTCCAATCGCAATAATATCATTATCTGCAAAGTAAGCGGTTGGCAGTATCGAGCGCAAATCCGTTGCTTCCTTCCGCTTCTCCTCTAAATACTGCTTCATATCCTGATAGGCAATGTCGGCGATAGGCCGGATCACTACGTCGTATTCCGGGTGCAGCGGCCTCTTCCGCTTCTGATGCGCCCGTTCAAAGCCGAGCTGCCGGTAATAAAAATTGGTAATCCGGTCAGTCCCTTTTAAATACCCTACCCGTTCATGTCCCTTGTCAAACAGATATTCCACGGCCTGGCAGACGGAATCGGTATTGCTGATCAGGACTGAATCGTATTTCATATTGTCATACCAGCTATCAATGACAACCAAAGGAGCCTCACAGCCGTCAAAGCACTTCATGTCCTCCTCGCTCAGCTCCGTAGCCAGCAAAATGACTCCTGTCATCACCTCGCGTTTTAGCTGTTCGATCTCCTCCACATTGGATAAGGACAGGTTCGTAATCACCGTATCGTAGCCAAATTCCCGCCCTGTTCGTTCCATTCCTGCAATCAAATCCGAGAAAAACGGCGTATCCGTCACAACATCCCCGGTCTTTTTACAGACCACCAGCTTGATTTTATTGATTTTTTTCTCCGTTACATACCCCAGCCTTTTGGCCACGGTAAAAATCTGCTCTGCCGTATCCTTATTGACGCCTCGCTTGCCGTTTAAGGCATTGGAAATCGTGGCCGCCGAAAAGCCTGTCACATCGCTGATTTGTTTGATATTGACCTTCATACAGTCCCTCACCTTCTCCCTCAGGGCTGCGCCTTTTTCATAAGCAGCAGCTCTTTCTCTGCCTGCCAGCCCTATCTATTCTTTTTCTTATGCACCGAATACTGCCTCGTAGTCCTTTTTAAACTTTTCGATTCCCTGGTCGGTCAGCGGGTGCTTCGTCATCTGCTCAATCACGGCATACGGTACAGTCGCGATATCTGCTCCGGCTAATGCACAGTCAATCACATGGATCGGGTTCCGTACGCTGGCGGCGATGATTTCCGTCTCAATGCCATGAATCTGGAACATTTCTGCTACAGTACGTACCAGATCGATCCCCGGCATCGAAATATCATCGAGCCTTCCTAAAAACGGAGAAACGAAGGCGGCTCCTGCTCTGGCAGCCAAAAGCGCCTGGTTGGAAGAGAAAATCAGGGTAACGTTTACTTTGATCCCTTCACTGGAAAGTACCTTGGTCGCCTTTAAGCCCTCGACCGTCATCGGAATTTTTACGACCATATTCGGATGAATCTTCGCAATTTCCCGTCCCTCGACGATCATCTCCTTGGCGTCGGTAGTCGTGGCCTTGACCTCCCCGCTGATCGGGCCGTCTACAATCGAAGCGATCTCGGCGATCACCTGGTTAAAATCCCGTCCCTCCTTGGCGATCAGGGATGGATTCGTGGTAACCCCACAGATAACGCCCATGTCGTTTGCCTTTTTGATATCCTCCACATTGGCCGTGTCGATAAAAAACTTCATAAAATGATCTCCCTTCCTCCTCTTTTCACCGGGATACGGAATCCCAAAAAGACAGTTCTCCGGCAGAAAATAGGATATAAATTTTTATATAAATATTTTATATCATTTTTAGGAAAATTGCAATAGGTTTTTTGTTTTTTTCTTTTTAAATTTTTTTACAGAACAGGGACAGACGGATCGTCCGCCTGCCCCTGTTCTGTCATCTGTCTTTTTTCCATATTACTTCCCAGCCTGGCAACTTCTTATCCAAATCATGGAAGCACTTGATGCAGCAAGCCATCGCGAAGCGATTTTGCATGGCTTGCTACATTAATCTCTTTTTTCTCAAGCATCCGGAGTCGGGAAATTCAATGCCAGCTTGGCGTAAAAGTCTTCCATCGTCAGCCGGGTATTTAACATATGGTACACTCGGATGTCCTTGTCCAGCTCGCCATGCACATAGGTCAAATCCTCCCGGAAATACGGAGCTTTCTTTAATTCGTAGTTGACGCTTTGCAGCTCCTCTAGCAGCACTGTGACCACGCCCTCATCACCTAAGCCCCAGCTTTCGCCATGCGGCCAGTCAAACGGGACGTCTCCCATCATATTGTTAAATTCTACCATCTGGGTAAACAGGTAATTCCCGATTTTACCGTAAGGCTTTACCCGAAGCTGCAGCTCTGCCAGGGAAACCGCCATCTGCTTATAAACATTCATCGGGATCTGCCAAATTTCCATCGGTGATTTAAACACCACGTTCGCCGCAGGAACATCCTGCCAGAGGTTAAACTCCTGTCCACCCTCCGGCCAGACGCCGCCGCCAATCCAGACTGCCGTCAGACGGTCACAAATCTTTGGCTCCATCAAAATCGCGGCGGCCAGATCCGTCAGACACCCCTGCAGCAGCACAAACAGCCGTCTGTCGTCCTCCTTCATCGCCTCGTCAATGATCGCCTGTGCGCCCTCGGATGGGTTTGGCGTTTTCTCATCTACAAGCGGACGCGTGGCTCCGTGCAGCAGCTTTCCGGCGTATTCGTTCTGCAGCCCCATCAGGGAAACGATTTTTTCTACCTCCTCAAAGCTGGCCTGCATCGTGTTGCCCTCTCCATAACGCCGGTTGTTTTTCTCAAAATGCCCGGCAATGATCGCCTTGATATCAAATTTCGGCGTCATCAGGGCGTGTGCGACTGTAAACTGATCGTCTGCCTCGTTTTTGCAGTCCGTGTGGATGATCACCCGGTACTGCTTTTTAGGTGGTACGGTAAACTCATAGTGGAACATCGTGGTATCCTCCTTGTCCTTAAAAATTTATATGAAGCCTGTCTTTTTCTTCCATTATATTGGACGGGAAGTAATTATTCAAGTTCTAAAAATTTATTTTGTTTTTACAGCCCTCTCTTCGCCGCTTTTCCTACGATCTCCTCCACGCAGGCTTCTCTGTCCTCCTCTAACAGGAAGCCTTGTTTTACACATTCCCTGGCGGATTTTTCCACTAAGGTGCGGTAGTACTCCAGGCTTCCGTACAGGCCGCGCAGCACCTCTGCTGGAAGCGGATAGGTCGTCCCGCACATCGCGTCTACCCGTCCCTCTGCCGAACGGCTGTAGCTCTGGTAACGGGCAGCCGGATAGTCGATTGCTTCTCCGCTTTCTCCGTTAAAACGCAGCACCGTCCCAAACCGCAGGTTATCCTCTGCTCCTTGTCCTTCGTAATACTTCACCAGGTTATAACCGGAATCATGGCTGGAGCCTGGGATCTGATAGGTACGGAACAAAAAGCCCGGCTGATCCGAATCTCCTACCCAGTTCACATGGCGGTTTTCACTTTCGGTATTGATATTGATATACGGCTCCCTGGCTCCCATCATGCTGCCCGTTGGAATCCCTCCTCTGGCAAACGGAGAGGAAACGTCATACGCATTCATCGGTGCCATACCAGCTCCACAGCCTGCCGCCAGATACCCGTCAAACAAGGGCTCTTCGGCGCAGTTTTCCGGCAAATAGGCAAAGGAATTGATCATTCGGGTGACATAGCCGCCGGACTGGCTCCAACCGGTCAGGTACAGCCAGGCTTTTCCACATGCTTTCTTATAGGAAGTAATCGGATTCAAATCTGAATCTGTCCGTAGCAGCTTCGCGAAATCCACGAGCATATCCCAGAACAGGCCGGATTCATACTGGGATAAGAACGGAAACGAGCCTGCCTGCGGCGGCGTCTCCCGCTCTGGCATCGGATTGGCCCAGTTGATTGCTTCGTAACGCTCTGGATCAAATTTTTTCAGGGCGTCTACGACATGTCCCTTGCTGGTGATTCCGATGTAAATATCGCTGTTTTTTGTAAAATATTTCTAGGAATTTACCCACATCCGGTCAATATCCATCATAGCAGAGGCATTGAGTACCTCGATCACTACATTGCCGCTGAAGGTTTCCGGATCAGCCGGACGTCGTATCAGAAGCCTGGTCGTATACGGCGCATCGGAGAAAATCTTTTCCGGCTTCCGGTTTTCGCCCTCCTGATAGACATTTCCCGTGCCGCTCATAAAATATTCGTCTTCTACATAGCCAAGTTCTCCCAGCCTGCAATGGAACATCGCAGAGGCAAACGGATGAGACTCCTTGGTTACGGGTATTTGTTTCATTTCCTTAATCATAATAAATTGCTCCTTTCACGGTTTCACCCCGTACAAACGTCGGGGCAATTTCGGTAGTCAATACTTCTGTAACATTTCCTTCTATCCGCTCGATCAGCCGTTTGATTGCAAAGGAACCGCGGTAATCGTCCCGCATATCAAAGTGTGTCAGATGGAGACTTTCTGGAATCCTCCCCTCCGCTGGATCAATCCCGATCAAAGAAATATCTCCCGGAATCCGCAGCTGCATCTGGAGCAGGGCGGCTACCAGCCGTTCCGTAACTACAATGTTACTGCATACTACAGCAGTAATCCGTCCCTCCTTTTGCCGAACCTGCCCCAGCCTTTTTAAAAATACATCAAAGCTCTCATACGGAATCAGCTCCAGTTCAATCCCTTTTCCCAGACATTCTAGGCGCATTTGCTCTGCTGCCTGATTCCGTTTCCAGATATTATACATCCTGCTATCCTGACACCAGAAATAGGCGATGTGTTTATGCCCCTGCTCGATCAGAAATCGAACAGCAGAACGGATCGCACCCCGGTTATGCGCCAAAATCTGATCAAACTGGAGGCTTTCAAAATCATTGTCATAAATAACGCAAGGGATCTTTAAGCTGCGGAAGCTATTTAACCTCCACTCTTCCATATAAGTAGCCAACAACAGTACTCCGGCGATTCCGTTTTGGTTCAGCTCCTGTACCAGCCGCTCTACCTGCCTGGTTTCCTCTGCCGGGAAAAAACGAATCTCCATTTGATAGCCATGTCTGGAAAGCTCCTGTTCCATACCAGCTATCATTTTCAGATAAAAAGTCTCTGTGATGCCTCCCGTGGAATAGGGAGAGGTGAGATTGCGGGTACGAAGCAGGCAAATAGAACGCCCCTGGCGGGAGCTTCCTTCCTCCATCTTTTTTTTGCAATTCAGTACCCGCTCTCTGGTTGCTTCCTTTACACCAGGCTGCCCGTTTAATGCCAGGGAAACCGTCGCCTTGGACAGATGCAAGGCTTTTGCGATATCGACTGCTTTGATCTTTTTGGTCTGCTTCATTCTAGTTCCGCCTCTCGTCCTGTATGGTTCCTCGTCTTTGATCCTGTTTCTTTGCTAGGGTTCCTACTTTACCTGCTTTTTTAGGTACAGCACGACCTCCCCTGGCTTGGGCGGCGTAAAATCAATCGCCATGCCGCCGGAAAAGCTCCGTCCCATAATCCGTTCCCCGGTCTGTGGATAGAACCATTCTACATCAAATGGCCCCTTCGCTCCGTGCAGCTTTAGCTTAAACAGCCCGGATTCCGGCTGGTAAATCAGATATTCCTCTCCCGGATCCGCCAGGCAATACCCTGTCGAAGACAGTTCCCCATACGGAAATACCCAGTTTAAATTCATCCGCAGTGCATAATCTCTTGTCTGTCCCATTGCCACCCGGATTGGTTCCCTCCAGTCTGCCGGAAGCTCATACTGTACCCAGCCAAACAACACGCCCACCGGGCTATCTGTCTCCTGATTGACAGACCCTGCCATTCCTTTCATTCCATAATCATCCATAAAAATCGGGTTCAGCCCCCGCAGGAATGATTTCCAGGCCCATTGCGCCGTTCCCCAGATGCCTCCTAGATGATCGGTATCCGCCAGGATGATCTTTCTTCCGTCGTTGGCTGGTGGATTGATGCAATAATCCTCATCGGTATTTTCCACTCCGACGCTGATGATCTCTGCTTCACTAACATAGAGCGCCTCGTTTTGCGCCTGCACCAGATGGCTCATCCAGACCGGATGCTGCTTTGGCATCTGACGTTCTGTCTCGTGGATAAAACGAACCAGCTCGTACTGCCAGTATTTTGTCTTCCGATAGCCCTCGTTACAGATTTCATACATCACATGGTCGAGATCGTTTAACGTTTCCAGCACCTTGCGGATATAGGCCTTTTGCAGTTTTGTCACCTCCGGCAGCTCCAGCGTCTGGATCCGGATATGCTCGGTATCCTGACTAAAGCCTGCCTCTAAATTTTGATCCGACGCTCCGGAAAGCTGCGCCTGCGCCCGTTCTTCCTCGGTGTCCTCCCGCTTCCCGTCAATTCCGTTGATGTTATTTTCCTTATGATAAGGATGGCCGCCCCATGGAGAACCGATTCGGGTATCTACGTTCCAGGCGTCAAACAGCATTACAGATACGTAAATCCCCTGTTCCCCTGCCTGGATCACCCGCTCCCGCAGCCGTTCAAAATAGGCTTGGTTGTACCTGGTCAGATCGTAGACCGGATGGTTTCCCAGGCTTCCGTCTGTATTGACGTCTACATAGGCGCACGGCTCATTGCAGGCCTGTACTCGGTCAGAACCGTCCTCTGCTTTTTCCAGGAAAAACCCACAATCCCTGCACCATATCCGCAGGAAATTGTGGTGATGACGTACCATCATCGCCAGATACTCCGGATAATCAAATAAACTGTCCGGATCAGCCTCTCCCTGATATGGCACCCGATCCTGAAACGTTCCCCAGGTATGCGAACCGGTCAGATAAATCGCCTTTCCTGTCCCGTCCATAACATAACGGGGATTGTCCAGGCATTTTCTTAAACAGCCCCGGTTTAAAATGCTTTTGGCTTGATTCATATGATTGTTTCCTCCCTGTTGCTTTTTCCTCTGCTCTCCTGTCAGCCTGCTTCTTACAATCCTCCCAGATTGCCTGGCTGGTTGCTTCCTTCCGCGCGGAAACTTACCCTACAAAAGGATGTCACTAAAATTTTATAGAAAATTTTTATTTTTCTATGAGGAATTATGAAAGGAGTCTGTTACTTATGATGCAAAAACAAACGATACGCCCTACCCGTTTTTTCTCCCTGCTTCTTGTGCTTTCCCTGGCGCTGTCTCTTCTGGCAGGCTGTGGAGCAAAGCAAAAGGAAACGCAGCAGGAAAACAACCAAAATAACGAAGATACCGCCAGCGGAACAGAAGAATGGAGCTGGCCGCTGCCGGAAAAAAAGGAGCTTTCTTTCTGGATTACCTGGAGCAGCAGCTACAAAAACGATCCAAATGAAATCGTAGCGGTTCAACAGGCAGAAGAAGCGACAAACGTTCATATCAATTATATTACCGTAGCCAGTAACGAGGCAAAAGAAAAATTCGGCCTGATGATGGCCTCCGGCGATTACCCGGATATCCTGCGTGGTGCAGAAAGCTATTACACCGGCGGGCTGGCCAAAGCGGTGGAAGACGGTGTAACCTACGATCTGACGGATGCCGTACCGCTTTATATGCCGCGCTACCAGGCACTCCGTACCTCTATCCCGTCTTTGGAAAAGGATACCGTGACCGACGACGGACGGATGGTAGCCTGCTATACGATTGCTTCAAAAAACGGCGAAATAGCTGGCGAGCTTCCATGGGATGGCCTGGCTCTGCGTCAGGACTGGCTGAACGAACAAAACCTGGAGGTTCCGACAACCATCGACGACTGGCATGAGGTTTTAACGGTCTTTAAGGAAAAATACCAATGTGAAGCTCCTTTGATGATTGGTGCAAGCAATGGCTACGACTACTGTAACAATTTCCTTAGCGCTTATGGAGTGTTAGGCGCTTTCTATCAGGTGGATAATACCGTCCACTATGGTCCGTTAGAGGAAGGCTATCGTCAATGGGTCGAATTGTTCCGTCAGTGGTATGCAGAAGGGTTAATTGATCCGAACTTTATCACAAACGACGCTGCAACCATGACCTCCTTTGATTATATCGGAACCGGGAAAGCCGGAGCCGGATCTTGTCTCTGGGGCTTTACGGCTGACTGGATGAAGCAGGCAGGCTATAACCAGGAGGAAAACTTTTTCCTCGTAGGGGCAACAACTCCTGTTTTAAACGAAGGAGATACCCCACAGCTTGGCAACATGATGAGCGCCCTGACCAAAGAAACTCTCGTCATTACACAAAACTGCAAGGATCTGGAGCTAGCCTGCCGTCGGCTGGATTATGCTTATAGCGAAGAATCTATGTTTGCCTACAGCTATGGAGTGGAAGGGGAAAGCTATGTCCAGAACGACGACGGTAGTTACTCCCTGACCGATGCGTTTTATCAGATGCAAAAAGACGAAGGATATCCGACTGCCCAGGAGGCTATGTGCCATGGAGCAAGGGGCAATACGACCTGGTACTTCCGGTCAATATGACAATGACCGATGAAGAAACCAACCAATACAGCACACTTTATACCGCGATTGAAACACTCGTACAGGAAAACACTATCAAATTCATCACGGGTACAAAGGACATGAGCGAATACGAGGCGTTCGTTGCTGATTTATATACGTATGGAATTGAGCAATGTATTTCCTTAAAGCAGGCTGCACTTGACCGGTATCTGGCACGGTAACAAGGGTCACATCGGAAGGCACGCTGTTCGGTTAGTCAAACAAGGTGATTGACAACAGAAGATGGGTATGATATACTGAGTTAGTATAAACTAACAATCTTTGAAAGAGAGGTGCTTCCGATGATTTTATTTGACAAAAAAGGGATAGAAAACACGGCAGAGACTGCCCGTATCGCCGTACAGCGGGCAAAGCAGGATGGGCTGGACATGGTGATTGCCAGCATAAATGGCCGTACTGCCGAAGCTGTACTGGAAGCCGCAAAGGCAGAGGGATATAGTGGACGCATGGTTATCGTGGCCAGTGTATCCAGCCCGAAGCACGACGGCAAGAACATCATGAGCCGTGAGAAGCGTGCAGAGCTTCTTTCGCGAGGAATCTCGCAGATAGTGACCGCCGGACACGCCCTGAGTGGTGCGGAGCGGGGAATCAGCACCCGGTTTGGCGGAGCCTATCCGGTTGAGATAATGGCACATACGCTGCGCTGTATCGGAGCTGGTGTCAAGGTGTGCTTTGAGTGTTCGGTCATGGCACTGGACGCGGATGCAATCGACTACGGCAAACCGGTTATGGCCGTTGCGGGTTCCGGCGGAGGTGCAGACACGGCAGCGATCCTCACGCCTGCGTATTCGGCAAACATTCTGGACACAATCGTTCACGAGATAGTCTGCAAGCCGTCGCTCTATCCGGCAGCAGATTGAAATTTTAGGATAGGCGGGAAGCCGGGGAAAGGAAAGAATTTCTCCGGCTTCCCGTATTTCAATTCCTTCCTAGCTATCCTTTGGATGCCGTGTCCAGGCGATGAGCTTTTTGGGATAATTTAACTAGTGCGTCTGCTCCGACAATGCAAGAAATTCCTCAATGGATTCTGCCACCAAGGCCAGGCTGCTGCGCCAGAAGTCCGGCTGTGTCAGGTCGATCCCAGCCATCTTTGCCACATCCTCGACACTGCTGACTGTCGTCGCATGGAGCAGGGCGCGGTATTTCGGCAGGAAGTCCTTCCCTTCCTTTAAATACTGGGCATAAAGTCCCTTTGCAAAAAGCCCGCCAAAAGCATATGGGAAGTTATAAAAATTCCTCGTTTCGTAATAATAGTGTCCCTTGCACACCCACATATATGGATGGAGCTGCGTCTGGTCGAGGCCGTCGCCATAGGCCTGTTTCTGGGCGTCCAGCATAATTTCCTTGAGTTCGTCCGCAAACAAGAAGCCGTTTTGCCTCCGTTCAAATACCTCGCTTTCAAACAAGAAGCGGGAATAAATATCACAGATGATCTGCGTTACATCCTGAAGCTGGCTTTCGATCAACACCAACCGATCCTCTTCGGAGGCATCCGCAATCGCAGCACTCATAATGACATTTTCATTAAAGGTGGAGGCGGTCTCCGCTACCGGCATCGAATAACCAGTATTTAACGGCAAATGATCCTGAATCTGCAGGCCATGATAGGCATGTCCTAATTCATGTGCCAGTGTCACCACATCGCCCAGCTTCCCGTCAAAATTCGTCAGAACCCGGCTCTGCTTCTGGGCTGGCAGGTTCGAGCAGAACGCACCGCCTACCTTACCCGGATGCGGATAAAAGTCAATCCAGTTTTCTTCAAATGCTCGCTTTACCATATCGCCCAAATCCTCGGCGAAGGCGTAAAAGTGCTTTAACAGGTATTCCTTGGCGGAAGTTTCGTCAAACTCCTGGCTGGTTTCTCCCATTGGTGCAAACAGATCGTACCATGGAAGCCCGTTTGTATGCCCTAGCAGCTCTGCCTTCCGGCGGAGATAGGCATGGAATTTCGGCAGATATTCCCGGATCGCCGTCCAGAGTGCATCTAACGTTTCCTTCTTCATCCTGGCCTGCTCCAGCGTCATAGCAAGTGGGGATTCATAGCCTCTTTTCTTGGTCAGCATACTGACCTGTGCCTTGAGATTGTTTAAGCAAAAAGCAATCGGATCCTTAATTTTTTCATAAGCGGCCAACTCCGCTGCGTAAGCTTCCTTCCGCACCTTCGGATCCGGATCATACGCCAGGTTCCGGATCGCCGGGAGATTCGTCTGCCCGTCCTGATAATCCACAACCACCGTCGAGGTCAGGTAATCGAACAGATCCCGCCATGCCCCGCCTGCTGTCAGGTTCATCAAAGAATACATTTCCTCGACCTCATCTGTAAGCGAATGTGTCATTTCGGCTTTGTTTTCCTCTAACATAAAGCGATAGGCGGAAAGCTTCTCGTCCTCGGCCATATACGCTTCCAAATTTGGCTCATTTGCCAGGAATTTATTCATGATAACATATTCCTTGGACACCTCGGTATCCTTCTGCCGAAGCAGGTTCTGATACTTCACCGTCTCCGCATCCGTAGTATTTGTGGAATGCTTTAATCTAGCAAAAGCAGAGAGCTTTCTGGCTAACAGGCTGTATTCCTCCTCAAGCCGGATGACCTCCAGCACAGCTTCCTTTCCGCTAAGTTCCTTTTTTGTCCCGCTTTCCTTCAGCTCTGCCGCCAGCTCCTTGATTTGCCGGATACACTCGTCCAGGCGTTTCATGTCCTCCGCAAACGCCGGATCGTCGTATCCTTTGTACAACACGTCTAATGACCATTCTCCGTTCATTGTTTTCTACCTCTCTTTTCTCTTATATTTTGTTTTCGCACAAATAGTTATTCCTCCCAGGCCTTCGCCCGCTCTACAGCCTTCCGCCAATTCCGAAGGAGCTTCTCCCGCTGCCCGACTTCCATTCCTGGCTGGTAGTCCTTTGCCCGTTTCCAGTTTTTCTTCAGCTCCGCCTCGTCTGTCCAGTAGCCAACGGCCAATCCTGCCAGATAGGCCGCGCCCAGCGCAGTTGTTTCGATACAGTCTGGCTTTTCTACCTGAATTCCCAGGATATCTGACTGGAACTGCATCAAAAAATCGTTGGCAGATGCTCCGCCGTCTACCTTTAGGCTGGAAAGCGTCAGGCTCAAATCCTGCTCCATCGCCTTTAGGACATCAACGGTCTGATAAGCAATCGCTTCTAACGTTGCCCGGATGATATGTTCCTTTTTTGTACCGCGGGTAATTCCCACCATGGTTCCTCTGGCGTATTGATCCCAGTAAGGCGCGCCCAGTCCGGTAAAGGCTGGTACAACGTAAACACCGCTGGTATCCGGCACTGCCCTGGCGTATTCCTCCGACTGAGCCGCCGTACGGATCATCCGCATTTCATCCCGCAGCCACTGAATTGCCGCTCCTGCTACAAATACGCTGCCCTCCAGGGCATACACTCGCTTGCCCGGTCTGCTGGCAGCAATCGTTGTCACCAGGCCATTTTTAGAAAGAATTGGCTTACTTCCAATGTTCATCAGCAAAAAACAGCCTGTCCCGTATGTATTTTTTACCTCTCCCTTTTCAAAACAGCATTGCCCAAACAATGCCGCCTGCTGGTCTCCGGCAGCCCCAGCAATCGGAATTTCCCCGCCCAGTACGGATTCATCCGTATACCCGTAAATCGTACTGCTTGGCTTTACCTCCGGCAGCACACATTTTGGAATCTGCAGCCGCTCTAGCAGCGTATCGTCCCATTCAAATGAATGAATATCAAAGAGCATCGTACGAGAGGCATTCGTATAATCGGTGACAAACACCTTGCCTTTGGTCAGGTTCCAGATCAGCCACGTATCTACTGTACCAAACAACAGTTCTCCCCGCTCCGCCCGTTCTCTTACGCCCGGCACCTCATCTAAAATCCATTTCAGCTTGCTGGCGGAAAAATAGGCGTCCGGCTGCAGGCCGGTATGCTCCCTGATATACTCCGGGAGGTCGCCCTTATTCAATTCATCCAGCATATAGGCCGTCCTCCGGCATTGCCAGACAATCGCGTTGTAAACCGGTTCCCCCGTCTGCTTGTCCCAGACGATGGTCGTCTCTCTTTGGTTCGTAATCCCAATCGCCGCAATGTCCGCCGCACTCACGCCACGCGCTGCCATCGCCTCCGTCGCCACACTGAGCTGAGATGACCAGATCTCCATCGGATTATGCTCGACCCAGCCTGGCTGCGGATAAATCTGGGTAAACTCCTTCTGTGCTACACTGCAGATTTCTCCGGCCTCGTTAAATAAAATACAACGGGAACTGGTCGTTCCCTGATCCAACGCCATAATATATTTTCCCATACGTCCTCCTAGTTTGAGTTCCGCTTCTTCACTTCAGTACCCCTGTTCCGAAGCTGTTTTGAGCCGAACTGTGTTCGGCTTACTTCCGCAACCGTGCCTCTAATACGTGCTTGGCCAGAACGGAGGTAGTGACGGTGCCGACGCCTCCTGGTACGGGAGTGGCGGCAGATGCTGCTCCGGCGGCCTCTAGCGAAGCCAGGTCTACATCACCGCAAAGCTTTCCGTTTTCGTCTACGTTAATGCCGACGTCTATGACTATCGTCTGTTCTCCTACATGTTCGGCGGTCAAAAGCCTTGGCCTTCCGGCGGCGGCGATCAAAATTTCTGCCCTTCTGCATTCTGCCGGAAGATCCTTTGTCCGGGTATGACAGATGGTGACGGTCGCATGACGGTTTAACAGTAATAAGGAAAGCGGTTTTCCGACGACCATACTCCTCCCGACGACCGTAACACGTTTCCCGCTTAAATTTACTCCGGCATACTCTAACACCTCAATGACCGCCTCCGGCGTACATGGGGCAAAACCATCTTTTTCACCTGCCATGACTTTCGCCTGATTGATCGGGCTGATGCCGTCTACATCCTTAGCTGGATCGATCCGGCGTTCCAGCTCCTTTTCCTCTAAATGCGCCGGAAGCGGACGAAGCAACAGGATACCGTCGGTTTCCGAATCGACATTGATCCGATCAAACTCCTGGTAAAAGAGTTCCTTCTCCATATCTGCCGGATAGACATATTCCTGATGAGAAATCCCGATCTTATCCATCCGCTTCCTGGCTCCGCGCTCGTAGGAGACCTGATCTGGCTGCTCTCCTACCCGAAGAATCGCCAGCTTCGGTGGACGGCCTCCGGCTTCTGTCAGCTTCTCTACCTCTGCAGCCAGCCTTTTGTTGAGGGCAGCTACTACCTCCGCACCTTTGATAAGTTCCATAAAAACAACCGACCTGCTTCCTTTAGAGACGATAGGGTGCTGGTCTTTCTCCTTTCCGGGTATTATCAAATGATTTTGCATGAATTTATAACAATCGTCCTCTTACTGTCTCAAAAATCTGTCTGCTCTTTTGCACGCCTTCCTGAATCAACGCCTCTGCCCGCTGGTTTAACGCCTCTGCCCGTTCTCGGTTTTTCATCAGCTTTGTATTGATATACACATTTAAGGACGCTCCCTGTAGGGCAGCCTCTAACAGCTTCGCTCCAACACCGACGTCGCTGATTGCCAGGGCAGAGCCTTTGGCGGCCAGCTCCTCCTGAAGCCGGATAGCTTCTACGGCTGTCTCCATAATACGGAGCGGCACAAGGCTGGCCTCATACAACGCCCCCTCCATGATTTCTTCTTTCCTTGCCAGCTCCTCCGGCGTTCCTTTTGGCAGGCCATAGACCTTAGAAAGCGGCTCAAAGGCAGCAGCGTCCTCCTCGATCAGTTCCAAAAGCCGATTGGTCAATTGCCCTGCTTCCTGTAAGATCCGTTCAATATCCGGCTGGTACTCGGCATATTTTTTCTTGCCGGACGTCAGGTTCCCTACCATCGACGCCAGCGCCGTCCCAATCGCGCCGGCCAGGGCGCTTGCCCCGCCACCGCCCGGTACGGGAGCCTTAGAGGACAGGGCTTCGATAAATTGCAACAACGTTGTTTCCTGCATAATACGCTTCTCCTTCTGTATATGGAAAATCCACACGTTACTTTACTTCCATCCTTTATTTATCTCTATAATGAGAACCACATTGAACAATCTTTATCACATCATCTTCTATTACAATAAACAATACGATTTACTTCATCTATTCGCCGACTCCAATAAGATGCCAAATCACCGCTCAATCTATCTCCACAGGCGTTAATTCGGGCTGAACCGTCCCTATTTATATATTATTATCCTATGCTATTTGCCGTAATCCTTTTGTTAATATATTTCTTGCAGCGTCGATATCTCTATCCTGTTTTGCTCCACAAACTGGGCATTTCCATTCTCTTACTGATAAATCTTTTATATCTGCGTTCTGATAACCACAGCCAGAGCATATCTGGCTGCTGGCATAGAAGGTATCTATTTTAATGTTGTTCCGTTTCCACCAGCACTGACACAAAATACGTTCCACTTGGTGCTTGTGATATGGTTGCAGATTTTATCCTGTCGGTAAACTCACGATGCACGTTTGCTTTTACTTCTTTTAACTTTGGCAGTTTTATCTTTCCACCCTCAAACTCTACTGCAATAGTTCCATTTGTGAAATTTGTCGTATAGGATTTATGATTGTCCTGTTTTCTGTTGCCAAAATATCGCTATGTATTTATTATAGCAAATTTCCGCAATTTAACAACTCTTTTTTATAAATTAACATTCTGTTACTATAGATACTGTTTTCTGAAATTGTTTCAATATGTATGAGAATTGACACAAACCACCAGTTAAACTGGTGGTTTGCTATTAAAACAGCCAGTTATACACATTTTCCCACAATGCCGACTACTACGGAATCCCTCTCATTCCCCATTTTATAATCTGTTTTTATCACCCCATTC
>CASCWU010000068.1 GCA_949155905.1 uncultured Lachnospiraceae bacterium | reverse complement strand
GAAACATCTATGCTGGAAACAGAGTTCTTACTTATAAAGTTGTAAAGTGGTGTAGAATCAATTATATCACGGATAATTTTTCAGTTCAAGTAGTCGTTTTCATTTGTATGACGTTACCGCAAAAACGATCAAGGAAGTGGATGACAAAATCCGGGTTGGAGGTTCGGCGGCTTCCGGGAGCAAATGGGTGAAGAGCTTTCTGGCTTACTGCAAAGAACATCAGAGCCCGGTGGATTTTATTTCCAGCCATCAGTATGCCGGAGATCCGATTGGAGGAGTGGAAGCTTCGGAGGATTTGGAGGCAGAGAAGAACGAACAGATAAAGGCAATTGGCCAGGATATGATGGGGCAGCTTTTGGACGATCTGAAAGAGGGCAGTATGCTGGATGGGTTAAGAAGAATGATGCCGGATAAATCGGAACTGGTGGATATCCCGGGAGATGGCTTCCGGTATATTATTCCGGGTGGAATGAAAATGCAATTTTTTCTTCTTATACCAACGATACAAGAAAGGTGGCTGCTTACTTGGTCAAGGCTGTCCTGGATACAGAAGAAATCATCGACGGCTCTTCTGTCTGGTGTTTTTCCGACATTTTTGAGGAATTTTCCGAGTTCCCACAAGAGTTTCACGGAGGCTTTGGCTTGCTGACGCACAGCGGAATTCCGAAGCCGCAATATTATGCGCTGAAAATGCTGGTAGAGCTGGGGGAGAACCGGCTGGAGATGGGAGAAGGGAGGACAGACGGGAAGATTGGTGTCGCGGCATTTACCGGGAACGGAACCCTGCAGGTACTCTTATTCCGGCAAAAGATGAAAAACCTGCCACTGCCGAAGGAGAAAGCAACCGTCCGTATCAGGCTGGAGAGAGAGCCAAAAGAGGTGTGGCTTGTGCGGATTGATGAGGAACATGGAAATCCTTTAAGGCTATGGGAGGAATGGGGAAGCCCGGAGGATCTGAAGCCGGAAGAGCGTGAGGCATTGATTCGGCAGACAAGAGTAGAAAAGGAAGAAACGGAATATTCCTATCAGGAAGGAGAACTTGTGTTAGCGGCAGAGCTGGGAGTGAACGATATTTATTTTTATACGATTGTTTTATAGGAAAGGAAACCCTCCAGAGGGGATAAAGCACCAAAGGAAACTACACGGTTTTAAGCAAAATTTTCATTTAAAAAGGATTGGTGAATTTCGATTGTCTCTTTAAAATACTGCATTTTACGCGGCAAAAACCGATGCAGGGAACGCCATAAGGAAAAAACTTATGGCGTTCCCTGTAAAATAGAAGAGGCCTACTCTACCTTCCCAATCCCTTCCAAAACCCGCCGGTTCCTCCATTCCTTTAAAATCCTCCTGGAAAGTCCAGCGCAGAGAAGCAGAGTGGCTCCGGCAATCAGGAAAAATGCCTGGTAATCAAAGACAAAGCAATGTCCATATAGCGCTAACTCGGATAGCTCATATAAATACTGCAGCGTCGGCCAGGAGAGCAGAATTCCGTTTTCTATCATCATGATTTTTCTGGCCATGGAGATGCTCAGTCCGATGGCGCGCAGTATACAGATTTCTCGTGTCCGCGCCTGCATTCGGTAGCGGAGGTTGTTCACCATATTGATCAGCACTAAAAGAAAGGTAATGCCCACAATGCCGGCAATATAAATCAGTTGCTTTCGAAAGAGCATTTCGTTTCGGGTGATATCAGAAATTAGGCTTCTGGTAGAGACGCCACTGCTGTTTGTACCGATTTGAATCAGCTTTCGTTCTAACTCGTCCTGTTGCGTTGCAGTTATAGAGGGCTTACCGTCGATATAGATACATTGGAAGCGGCTTTCCGGTACAAGCTTTTTTATATAACGGTCACTGGTAATCAGCATCGGATAGATATTGCTTCGGTCGCATCCATCCATATAGGGAAAAGAAACTCCGCAGAGCAAGCCGGATACCGTCGTTTAATTTTTTATCATCTTCTATGATGAGAATTCGGTTCATACCTATCACATCCCAGATTTTATTTACCGTATGCGTCGTAAAGCCCCTGCCTTTAGGTATGGGGATATAAGGCGTTCTCCTTTCTACGAAAATAGTTGTTGCATTAGATAGGTGTTTGCTGTATAATGCTTTTATGGAATACAAAAACAATCATAATGTGGTTTATTCCTGTAAGTATCATGTGGTTTTTTGCCCAAAGTATCGACGATCCGTCTTAGTAAACGGAGTTGATGTTCGCTTAAAGGAGTTGATTCAGGAAACGTGCGAACAACGAAATGTCGAAATTATAGAAATGGAAATTATGCCAGACCATGTACATCTACTTCTGGAAGTAGACCCTCAATTCGGAGTTCACAAAGCAGTGAAACAAATCAAGGGTTATTCCTCCCGTGTATTAAGAGAAGAATTTCCGTGGTTAAAGTCAAGACTTCCCAGTTTATGGACGAACAGCTATTTTGTTTCAACGGTTGGAGGTACTCCACTTGCTATCATAAAACAGTATATTGAGAACCAAAAAAACGTTTAGGCGGTGATACGATGCAGCTTTCTGAAACAGTGAAAGTTTATCCAACGGAATACCAGAAAACTTTCCTCATAGAAACCATGACAGAGTATATAGATACTGTTAATCGTCTTGTTTCTGATGCAGTAAGCGGTCATTCTATTGCAAAGACTACGACTGCTGATATAACGGTCAATCTACCAAGTGCGTTAGCAAACCAGTGTATCCGTGATGCGAAATCCATTGTGAGGAAATACTATAAATTTTGCCATAAGGCTGTCCTGAAAAACAGAGGTCTTGCAAAGCGTGGCTCTACTGTTAGAACAAAAGCTCCCAATCTGCCAACACTGAGGAAACTTTGTTGTTATATCAATAATCAGAATTATAAGATAAAAGATAACTGTATGGAATTTCCGGTCATGATAAATGGCAAATCAAAGCGTATTTCCGTTCCTGTTAAATTAACAGAACGCCAGAAATCTTTATTTTCTGATGCGAAGTTTGGGACGATGCGTATTGTCATCAAAAATCATAGGTTAGTGGCTCAAATCGTATACGAAATAGCGGAATCCGAACTGAAAACGGATGGTACTATCATGGGAATTGATTTAGGCATCAAATGTCCTGCGGTTAGTTACTGTTCGGATGGTAGTGTGAAGTTCTATGGGAATGGTCGTAGGAACAAATATATACGTAGGCATTATGCTTATCTTCGTAAGAAGTTGCAAACTTCCAAAAAGATGAGAGCTATGAAACGTATGAACGACAAAGAACAACGCATCATGCGTGACATTGACCATAAGTTAAGTCACGATATTGTAGAAACGGCAGTAGCACATCATGTTAAAGTCATAAAACTGGAGCAGCTACAAAACATTCGATCCACGACAAGAACAAGTCGTAAAAACAATCATAGCCTGCATAATTGGCCATTTTATAGACTTGCACAGTTTATAGAATACAAAGCAAGATTAGCAGGCATTTTAGTTGAGTATGTAAATCCTGCCTATACAAGCCAAACATGTCCTATCTGTGGTCATATCCATCATGCGAATGACAGGAATTATACTTGTCAATGCGGATTCCATATCCATAGAGACCTTTTAGGTGCTAGGAATATCTGTAACTCAACTGAGTTTGTTGGTAACAGACAAACTGCGTAGAGAACTATATGTTCTGCTCTACGAGGGCTAATGACATAGCCCTAACTTGGGGTACGACCTATCAGAAATGAACTGGTCAGCCAATCTACTTGGCAAGCCACCAAGAATCCTCTGCCTTTAGGCATGGGGAGTGTCAACAGATCACACCAGCCAATGCAACCAGAGCCGGAACGGTAATGATGGAAAGCAGGGTAGAAATAATAACTGTTTCAACTGCATAGGGATAATCCTTCCCGTGAAGCTGGGCATAAACAGCTACGTTGGAGCCGACCGGACAGGCGGCAGCCAGCAGCAGCGCCATTTTCATATCCAAGAGGCTAGCTGGGATTAGCGTCAGGAGGGCAAAAGACAGAAGCGGGATGACGACAAGGCGCACGAGGGAAATCAGGTAGAGGCGAGGCTTCACAAGCATTTTTACCAAATCTGTCTGCGCCAGGTAAATCCCTACCGTAAACATCGCGAGCGGCGTATTGATGCCCGTCAGATGTCCTAGAGTTTTCGTGACAATCGACGGCAGCGGGATCTGGGTAAAAAACAGCACCAGTCCGATAGCGATGGCGATTAGAAACGGCGCTTTTAAGACGGCAGCAGGCTTTAGGGCTGCCTTTTCCCCGGTCATGATCGAAACGCCGTACGTCCATTGCAGCAGGTTTAAAAAGGCGATAAAGGCGGCGACGTAAAATACTGCGCCAGAGCCAAGGGAGGCCAGTGTCAGCGGTATACCAAAGAAGCCAGCGTTGGAAAAGGCGGCGGCAAAGGAGGCAATCGCATCCTTTGGGAAAAAGAGCCGGGAAACGATCATTGCCACCACCAAAAGAATGGCCGCTGCCGCAGCACTGACGAGCAGGCCGATGAGGCGTTCCGTCGTGCGTTCTACCAGGAAGCCATTGATAATGACACAAGGCAGCACGATGTAGATTAAGATATTCGCCAGGCTTTTGCTGCCCTCTAACGATATCTTTTTTGTGCGGAATAAGACATAGCCGACACCCGCCAATAAAAACATAATAAGCGTCTGGTTAACTAAAGTAATTGCAGTAGACATAATTTAACCTCCTATTGAGCCGAACAAGGTTCGGCTTAGTTCCGTTTCTGGTGTTTTTTCTATTATAAGCTATCTAATGCTTGCCTTTCAAATACTATTCTGCTACTATTGATATAAGTTAAAAGTTATATCATTTGGAAAGATCGGTGATTCGGTATGGAGTTAAATCAGCTACACTATTTCAGGCTGGCAGCAGAAACAGAAAATATCTCGAAAACAGCGAAGCTGCTTCATATCTCACAGCCCTCCCTCAGCCAGACGATCCGGCGGCTAGAGGAGGAAATCGGCTATCCGCTCTTTTGCCGGGAAGGAAAGCGGATCGGATTAAACCAGTCCGGGAGGCTGCTGTTAGAGGCAGTCGGACAGATCGAGGAGATTTTGGAACGTACCAAAACGGCAATTGAGGAGGAAAACGGGCAGAGACATCTCGTGGTTTCGATTTATGTAGGCTGCGCTTCCATGCTGATTCCGCAGCTGCTCCGTTATTTAAAAAAACGGAATCCGGGGGTGCAGTATATTATCCGTCAATGGGAGCAGGATTCGCTCCTTTCTGCGGGAGAGGAAACGGCAGATGTGAGAATTACGAGCAAAACGGCGGATGACTCAAAGGACGGAAGAACTTTAGATGGAAGTCAGCTTTTATTGACAGAGCATATTTGTCTGGCATTGCCGGCCGAGCATCCGTTAGCGGCACGGGAGCTGCTTTATTTGCAGGATTTAAAAGGAGAAGAGTTTATCAGCCTGAACCAGAACTGGATGCTGACCCGTATCATTGAACAGGAGATACAAAAGCACGCCTTCTGGCCGCAGGTGACGATGTGGGTAGATAATCCAAATCTGATGCGGGAGCTATTACGGGAGCGGATGGGGATTGCCTTTATTCCGGATGTGAGCTGGCGCGCCTTTGCAGGCCGGGACATTGTGATCCGGCGGATTGCGGACTGCCCGGTCAAGCGGCATATTTACCTTTCTGCAGGGCAGGGTGTTCCAATGACGAAGGAGCAGCGGGAGTGTATGGAGGGAATCCGGGAGTTTTTCCGGGAGAAGGAAGAAGAGCAGCCGGATACGTAGTAGGGAGAACTGGAAAATTGGAATTAAGAGAATGATTGCAAGCTGCTGGGAATATGGGGTGGAGGAACCAGAAATTCTGGAGCGGATTGGCTCTGCACGAAGTGGTTTCTGGCAGCTCAAGAAAGGAGAACACAAGGATGTTGCATATGCCGATGATCTTTGGGAATGGGATGGTTCTGCAAAGACAAAAAGAGATTGCCGTCTGGGGGACGGCGGAGGCAGGTACGGAGGTGACAGTGACACTTTCTAATGCCAGGGAGGAAGCCGCCGGGGAAGCCGGTCTCCAGAAAATAGAAGAATTCAGCAGGGAAACAGGTTTTGAGAAAGTCGAAGGCTCCAGCGAAGAGGCTGCTGTCCAGAATGCAGAAGAAGCCAGCAGAGAGGTGCTTCTCCGAAAATCAGAACTAGAAGCCGGGAGGAAACGGTATGGGACAGGGCAGGCTCATACGAGAGCGGACGGACAGGGAGTATGGAGAGTGACATTGCCTGCCGGAGAGGCCGGGCGCGGGCTGTGGATGAAGGTGGAGGCCGGAAGGGAGCAGCTTGTATATTCCGATATTAGCATAGGGGAGGTCTGGATTGCAGGCGGGCAGTCCAATATGGAGTATCTGCTGAAATACGATGCGGACAAAGAGCTGGAGCTGGCGCGGGATGCGAACCCGGATATCCGTTTCTTTGACTATCCAGAGGTGTCCTATGAGGGACAGATAGAGGAATTCCCAGAGCCGGATTATGGCTTCTGGAGACAGGCGGAGGCCAGGCAGCTTCCATGGTTTTCGGCAATAGGCTATTATTTTGCCCGTATTCTGTATAGAAAACTGGACGTGCCGATTGGAATTGTCGGCTGTAACTGGGGCGGGACACCGGCCTGTGCCTGGCAGGATACAGAAGGCCTGCGGGGAACCGAGGGAGAGGCGTGGCTGATAGACTATGCGAAAGCGACAGCCGACCTGGATATGGAAGCCTATTGGCGGAAGGTAAAGGAAAATCTGGCGCAGATGAAAAAAACACAGAACCAGGTGAAGCAGGCAGAAGAACTGGAGCAGATCAGGGAAGTAGGACAGGCTCGTGA
This sequence comes from uncultured Lachnospiraceae bacterium, assembly GCA_949155905.1. GTDB lineage: Bacteria > Bacillota > Clostridia > Lachnospirales > Lachnospiraceae > MGBC131033. The sequence goes on along the minus strand of CASCWU010000068.1, from coordinate 12,724 downwards.
AACGGAGCTGGACAGGGAAGCAGGCCAGTTGGAGATGGCGGCAGTCTGGGAGCGGGTGATGTATCCAGGACTAAGCCGGGGAGAACAGCTACAGATGATGCAGCAGATGGAAAAGATGACGGCAGATACCGCTGACAAGATTGACGGGGAAGCCGCAAAAATTGATATGATGAAGCTGCAGCCGCAGAATCGTCCGGGTGGTTTGTATCAGACGATGCTGCAAAAGGTAGCGCCGTTTACCGCCAGGGGAGTGATCTGGTATCAGGGAGAAAGCGATGAAACCCATGCAGAAGCCTATGCTACAGTGTTTGGCAGGATGATTGCGGACTGGAGGGCGCTCTGGCAGGAGGAACTTCCGTTTTTGTTTGTTCAACTGGCTCCGTTCGGCCAGTGGCTGGGCGGAACAGGCGTGGAGTATCCGGAACTTCGGAAGCAGCAGGAGAGGGTAAGCCAGGAGGTGGCGCATACCTGGATGGCTTCTATCGGAGACGCTGGAATGTTAGATGACATCCATCCAAAGCATAAGCGCCCGGTCGGGGAACGTCTGGCGGAGCTGGCGCTGGGGCATGTTTATGAAAGGCCGGAGTTGTGCCGTGTGCCGGGGCTTTGTGATGCGCCGGAATTTGAGCGGGCAGAACGGGTTCCGACGACATATTCAGAGAGTACGTACCAAAGAAGAGAAGGTATAGGAGAATCCTATCCGAAAGAGACAGGTATTGCAAATACCGGGCAAGAGGAAATCCGAATCTATTTCCGCTATGGCGAAGGGCTTCATCTGGAAACGCATGGGTATACGACGGCAGAGCCAGATATTGGATATCTGAGGCAGGAGGAGCAAAAGCAAGAGAAGCAAAAGCAGGAGGAGCTAGGAGAATGGAGTGTAGGGCAAGGACAGCCGAAAGCACAGGCTGTCTTGGTTCCGGCATTAAGGCTGTATCAGGCAGTATGTGGTAGCGATTTACAAAAGAGTGTGCCGCAAAAGCTGCAGGAAGGACAGTTGGCCTGTGAACGCTTATCCGGGGAAAAGGCAGAAATTCCAGTAGAGGAAATTCAAATTCAGGGGAATAGTCTGGTACTGTTCGGCAGCTTCCCGGAGCAGGTAGAAATCTGCTTTGCCTGGGAGCCGTATTATGAGGTGAATGTGTATAATGCAGCCGGAATCCCGGTGAAGCCATTTCGGATCAGGGTATAAAGGAAGCTAACGATAAAGAATCAGGCCTTCAGGAACTCTCAGAGGATTCTTGAAAGCCTGATTTTAAATTCTTTGTGGATAATCCTATCATACAAACGATAATGCCAGTCGAGATTAGAACAACATATACGGCACTGTAAAACCTATCAAACAGAAAACCATACACAATTTCTCCTAATGGCTGGACGCATAAGGTAATCGTTGAGGTATAGGCCATTACTTTTCCAATGAAATACGTAGGCGTCCTCTGCTGTATGAGAGAAACAGCAAAAATGGAAAAAATACTGATGATGGTCTGCATACCGCAGAATGATACAAGGATAACAGCATATTTTATTACAGCGCTTACAGGCAAAAGGAAAGCAATACCAGAGAGGATAATAAAACCACCAAGTGAAGCAAGCAGGTTAGATAAGGCAGGGATATTCCATTTTTTTGTGAAAATGCCTGCTGCGATGCTTCCAAGGATTGTAGCAACTGCTAATGCACTTTCTGCTGCTCCTGTTAATGCGTCTAATGTCACCATAATATTTCGTTTGTTGGCTTGGTCTGCTAAAATACCGCCAAGCGGGGACAAAAGAATGGTCGGGATCGTCTGTGCAGCTATTTGGTTTCGCTTGGTATCCGCTTGATTTCGTGTAAGCAATGACCTGATTCTTTGCAGAGCATTCAGGTCGGTTCTTTCCCTGACAGCTTCAAATGGGTTGTCCACAAAAAACATTTGTTTGCTTAATGTGTACGTAACTTTTTCTTTGCTTTGGAAAAAACGGTAAAACATTTCTTTTGCACCGCCTGCCAGGTTCATTTTTCCACTCATCGGGTGTTTTTTTAACACGATAAGGGGATTTTTGCAATAGTCGGAAGCAGAAAAATGACAGAGCTTTTTGAAAGTATAGCATAAGTAAGGAAAAATTAGTCAGGGACAAATTTATAAAGAGGTAGAGGCGGCCGTGCTTTGAATGTAAAGCTCCCCATACTGGCGGAGAATCGCGCGGCTGCTTTCATAGTTATTGGAAAACATCAGGCTGCACAGTACAGTAAGCACAAATTGGAGGGAAGCCTCAAACATCATACTACCCAGATTTCCAAGGCTATCTATGCTATCAAGGCCATTAAGGCTATGGTGAACAGGAAGGTTTGGAATTTCAATCCATTCGGTAGCAAGCCTTCCAAGCGGACTGTCTTTGTGAGGGGTGAGTAAAAGGATGGGGATATGCTTGTCCTCCAAAATCGACACAATCTCAAGAAGCTTCGGGTTGCTGCCTGTCCGGCTGATAAGGAGAGCAGCCGGAGCAGCTAGGGATTTGTCCGGAGCTTCCGTCTGGGCAGGGATGCTTAAAGCCTGGTAATACTGGGCGTTGGTAGCGTCGTGCAAGATGACTTGTTTGCCAAAGGTCATCATCCTGCTCAGGTAAGGCCTTACGATAGAAAAATTGTCATCAAAACCGAAAAAATAAATCGGGCTGGCCTGCTGGAGCAGACGGGCGATACGCAAAAGAGCAGAGTAATCAAGGGCGCGGCGGGTGCGTTTCACCGCTTCTGTCTGTGCTGCTGCCACCTTCCCTACAAGGGAATGAATCGTTTCATTCATAGTAATTTCATCAAGACTTTCCGGCAGCGGAGAAGTAGTTTGATGAAGCTCTGCGAACAACGCTGCCTTAAAACGGGTAAATGGCATACCGCCGGAAAGCTTTCCGGCCAGCCGGTTGACGGTAGAGCTGCTGGTGTAGCTGTTTTTGGCCAGATCTCTGACAGACAGCTCTAAAATATCGGTCGGATGGCTGAGTAAGTATTGGATGGTTTGATACAATTATATCATAAATAGCGGGGAATGGAACGGGGGATGAAAGTTTTGTGCCAATTTACCCGAAAAGGGAAAGAAAGGCTTGCCAGAAAGGGGACAAAACTGGTATGATAAAGGTATCAAAAGACAGACTGGCGGTCGGGATAAGCAGGCGGGTAAGCCAGAAACCGAACAGACTGGCCAGGTGTAGAAAGAGAGGACAGAAAGATATGGGTTTTTCAAAGAATTTTTTATGGGGCGGCGCGACCGCAGCGAATCAGTTTGAAGGGGGATGGCAGGAGGGCGGCAAGGGGCCGTCAAGCGATGACTGCCTGACTGGCGGAACCAAAACCGAAATGCGGAAGCTTACCTATACGCTTCCGGACGGAACGGCAAAGGACGTAGCGTTTTGGGCGGCAACCGAGCTGCCGGAGGGCAGTAAGTTTGGACCAGTCGAGGGTTATTTTTATCCAAATCATACGGCAGTGGATTTCTATCATCATTACGAGGAAGATATTGCCCTGTTAGCTGAGATGGGCTTTAAGACCTTCCGTCTGTCGATTGCCTGGACGAGAATTTTCCCAAATGGGGATGAATTGGAGCCAAATGAGGAAGGGCTTGCCTTTTATGACAGGGTATTTGATGCTTGTAAAAAGCATGGGATTGAGCCTCTTGTCACGATTTCTCACTATGAGACGCCGTTAGGACTGACCAATCAATGGAATTCCTGGGCAGACAGAAGAACCATTGACTGCTTCCTCCGTTACTGCGAGGCGATTTTTAAGCGTTACCGGGATAAGGTGACATATTGGCTGACCTTTAATGAAATTAACTGCATTTCGATGTCTGGCTGGTTAGAGGGCGGCGTGGCTTCCCGTGACCGTCAGGTACTGATGCAGGCGGCACACCATCAGTTTGTTGCCAGCGCGAAGGCTGTACTGATGGGGCATGAAATAAACCCGGAGTTTAAAATTGGCTGTATGCTGGCCTACAATCCATGCTATGCGTACTCCTGCAATCCAGAGGATGTATTGGCAGCTCACCAGAGAAACAGCGGCTCCTTGTTCTTTACCGATATGCAGTGCAGGGGTTATTACCCGTCCTATATGCTAAAGCAGTTTGAGCGGGAAGGCATCGTGATTCAAAAGGAAGAAGGCGATGATGAGATCATCCGCAAGGGTGTGGTAGATTTCCTTTCCTTCTCCTATTATATGTCAAGCGTAGCAGCAAAGCAAACAGACGACAAGGAAACAACCGCAGGCAATTTGATGGGTGGTATCAAAAACCCATATCTAAAGGCTTCGGATTGGGGATGGCAGATTGATCCGTTAGGACTGCGGATTGCTCTGAATCAGTTGTATGACCGTTATCAGATTCCGTTATTTGTCGTAGAAAACGGACTGGGCGCAGTGGATAAGGTAGAGGCAGACGGAAGCATCAACGACGATTACCGGATTGATTACCTCCGTGCCCATATCCAGGCGATGAAGGCAGCCGTGGAAGAGGATGGTGTGGATCTGATGGGCTATACACCGTGGGGCTGCATCGACTTAGTCAGCGCTTCGACCGGCGAGATGGCAAAGCGCTATGGCTTTGTCTATGTCAATAAGCATGACGATGGAACAGGCGATTATGCAAGAAGCCGAAAGAAATCCTTCTATTGGTATCAGAAGGTGATAAAGAGCAACGGGGAAGAGCTGGAGTAAAAGGAAACTCCTATCAACAGTTAAATTGTTGCTATATTATTTTTATCGGTACGTTTGATCCGTTTGGTTGCGGCCAATACCGTTATACCTTTCAAAATACCTGCCAGAAGGCACCAGGGCTTCTTCTGGGAGACGAAACTGCCAAGATTTTTCTAAATACAAAAGAGACAAAGGGAGAAATTTCCCAGGATTTAAAAGCATTTTTACATTATGTAGAAAACAGCCAGCCGACGGACGATTTTACCGAGGCACTTCATCAGGAGAAAAAGAAGAAGGAATTTTTCTTATCTTGTTTTCTCTTGTATCCAAAGGTATTATCACAAAACAGGCGGCAGAGCATTTCTTATCTTGCTCTGCCGCCTGTTTATCAGATACCCGAAATCAGCCTTCCATCAAATCTGCTGTTCTCTTTAGCTCCTCAATAATCGAAATATGCTGTGGGCAGACAGCCTCGCATTGTCCGCAGGCGATACAGGTCGAAGGCTTACCGCCCTTCGAGGTTGTCCAGCCATAGTTTCCTTTTGCACCTTCCAGGTTGTTGTAGGTCAGATAAAGATTCATGCTGCTAAACGCTCCAGGAATGTTGATTTCCTGCGGGCAGCCCTTCATGCAGTACTGGCATCCCGTACAAGGAATGGTCGGCATGGCGGCCAGAGCAGCCTGTACGTCGGCGATGACCTTCCGTTCGTCGTCGGTTAGCGGTTGGAAGTGTTCCATATAGGAAACGTTATCCTTCATCTGATCTAGCGTGGACATACCGGAAAGCACCGTTACCAGCCCATCCAGGGAAGCCGCAAAGCGGACTGCCCAGGAAGGAAGAGAAGCCTTCGGGTTGGCAACTTTAAAAATAGAAGCGACGGATTCCGGGAGAGTAGCAAGGTTGCCGCCCTTGACTGGTTCCATGATAATCACTGGCTTGTTATGCTTCCTGGCTGTTTCATAGCAGAGACGGGACTGTACAGAATCGCTGTCCCAGTCGGCATAGTTGATCTGGAGTTGTACGAATTCCACCTCTGGATGGGCGGTCAGCACCTGATCCAGTACATCAGCCTTGTCATGGAAGGAGAAGCCGAGGTGCTTGATCTTCCCGGCAGCCTTTTGTTCCTTTACAAAGTCCCAGATACCAAAGTTTTCAAATACCTGTGTCCGGGTGTCGCCCAGATTATGTAACAGGTAAAAATCAAAATAGCCTGCTCCTGTCCTCTCCAGGGATGTCCAGAACATATTTTTTGCTTCCTCGGCATTGGAAGCACCTGCCCAGGCCGGAAGCTTTGTCGCTAGCTGGAATTTTTCGCGCGGGTAGCGATCTACCAGCGCGGTCTTTACAGCCATTTCCGACTTTCCGCCAAGGTAGCCGTAGGCTGTGTCAAAATACGTAAAGCCCTTTTCCAGAAATAAATCGACCATTTGCTTGGTTTGCTCAATGTCTACTTCCTCTCCCAGCATTGGCAGGCGCATTAAGCCGAAGCCCAGCTTTGGGATACTTTCCCCTAAATAAGCCATGATAAATACCCTCCATTTTCTTTGATTGATACTATCTATTATAAAGTTCGAGTATATGTTCGGTCAAGCTTTTTTTCGGCACACCCTTGAGGAACAGGAGCAGGCGTATTTTTACAGAAAGGTATTGCAAAAAAGAGGCGGGATTGCTAAACTAAAAACAGGATAAAACAAAAAATAAACCTTGATTTTGCCAGATTGTACGATGCTTACATAAACAGCAGGGAATAAAAACGGAGGCTTAATGATGCAGATAGAAACACAAAGATTGATGATTCGGAATATAGAAGCGGGTGATGCAGTGCTGTTTGCCATAATGGCAGCAGACGGAAGCCTAAACGACTGCGGGTTTGACAAGGACTGCAATAATTGGATAACCGAATGGATAACCGAGGCAAAAGCATTTGCGCTTAGAGATAATCCCCATATAGATTATCTGGCTTATACAATAACCTTAAAGGACGGAGCTGAGGTTATTGGTTCTGTTGGATGTTCCTATTATGAAGATCTGCGGGAAACAGGGATTACCTATTTTGTCGGTGCGAAATATAGAAACAATGGCTATGCTGCCGAAGTGGTTAAAGCATACACAGAATATTTCTTAAAGCATTATAATGCAAAGAGAATCATCGCTACTGTGAGGGAGGAAAACGTACCTTCCTGGAAGGTGATTGAAAAAGCGGGATATATCTTAAACATGCAAAGAATGTATAAGGATTTGAACGATGATAAAGAGGAACTGTACCGTTTTTATGAAATTAAAGAGGATATTGGATGAAAGTGCTTTTTCTGCTTACACCAAACTGACCAAAGTAGCAATCCCTGACCATGTGACGTCGATTGGAAGGAGCGTATCTCATTTTGAAAGCTATCGTATTTGACCTGGGTGGAACCTTAATGGAGTACGTAGGAATGCCCTATTCCTGGGTGGATTTTTATACCGAAGGACTGGAGGCCATTATCCAGAAACTCCACTATCCTGTCCCGGCGGAGGCAGTAGAACAATCGCTTCAAATGCTAAAGGAATTTAACCCAAGGCAAAGCGGCAGAGAGGTGGAGCATCTGGCAGACTATATTTTTGATAAGGTATTAGCGCACTGGAAGGTGGACGCCCCGATTTCTGCCTGTATCGAAGCATTTTGGAGCGGGCTGCAGTTAAAGGCAAGGATCTATCCAGATACGATTCCGGTATTGCAAGAGCTTAAAGAAAAAGGCTATGCGGCAGCGGCCTTGACGGATTTGCCCAGCGCCATGCCGGACGAACGTTTCAGACGGGATATTTCCGGCTTGCTGCCTTACTTGGATTATTATGTTTCCTCATCGGTTGCAGGATACCGAAAGCCGAACAGCAGGGGGCTGGAACTGATTTCAGAGCGGTTTGCCATTCCTGTTCCCGAATTGATATTTGTCGGAGATGAGGAAAAGGACAGAGAAACGGCGGCTCGTGCAGGCTGCAGTTTTATCTGGATACAGCGGGGCGAAAAGAAAGAGGGCAGCATCTGTAGCCTGTATGAACTGTTGAAGCTATTTGATGAAAAGTAAAAGCAAGGCGGTCATCGTGGCATATGGATCGATATATATGATAGAATCAATATCAGTCGGAAATCAAAGGAGGAAGAAACATGAACCAGTTAGAGTTAGAACAATACGATCAACGCATCGCCCGTATTATGTCCAAAATCGAAACAATCAAAGAAAAAGAGTTTTCTTTTAGCTGCGGAGAGTGGCCACCGGTCTGGAAGAAGCCTGCCCCTGAGGAGGAAGTGGCTGCTTTTGAAAAGGAGAAGGGGATTCAGCTTCCCGGAGATTACCGCCGTTTTATTACGACTATCGCAGCTTCCGGAAGCCAGCCTTTTTATGGTCTGCTTTCCTTCCAAACGCAGGAGGGTACGCCAGAGCGTCCGTTTCCTTACACGCTAGATCATGTCCTTTATTTTTTACATATGACAGAGGAAGAAATGGACGAGTTTTATGAGGAAGATACTCCGTTTACGGCCGATCATGGACTGTTGCCGTTATGCACGGAGGGAGACGGGATGGACAGCGTTTTGGTGGTGAACAGCGAGGATCCGGATACTTATGGAACCGTCTGGTATTTTGACCTTGCCAATGACTGTGGAATTCTTCCTATGCGGGATAAAGACACCGGAAAGCCGTTTCACTTTTTGGACTGGCTGGAATATTGGGCAGACAGGACAACAGGCCTGAGCAGTGATCAATATTTTAGCTTTTCCGAGACGGTTCGATTGCCGGAAGTACCGGATAACCCGGATATTATGGGGCGGAAGATGGGGTGGATAGATTAGAAGGAATACAATGCTGAGCAAAAAGTCGTTGACATAAATCTTGACGCTAGGTATAATACTAGTAACGAGTAGCAATACTCAAAAAGCGGAGTACCCTGCCATAAGTGGGAGCCAAAAAAGCGGAGTACCCTGCCATAAGTGGGAGCTAAAAAAGCGGAGTACCCTACCATAAGTGGGAGCTAAAAAAGTGAAGGGCTGGACTGCAAAGTCCAGCCTTTCGATTTTTGAGGAGGATAGCTATGAGTTTTTCATTTTATACGGTTGAAACTGCTTACTGCGATTATTTGCGAAAGGCTGATTCCCGTGTGCCATATACGATGGATCAAAAGGTCATTCGTCCTTTTGTGGGTATTGTGTTTTTAGTAGGTTGTTTTCAGTATTATGCACCACTTACGTCGCCAAAGCCGAAGCATTTACATATGAAAAATCAGGTTGATTTTCTTAAAATAAAAGAGGGCGAATGGGGTGCAATTAATTTTAACAATATGATACCTGTTCAGCCAACTTATTTGAAAAAGGTTGAAATCAGGATTTTGGAAACAGATTCTAAAGCGGATATGGACTATAAAAATTTGCTGTCAAATCAGCTTTCGTGGTGCAATTCCCATAGAGATATTATTTTAAGACAGGCTGAAAAGCTCTATCGTATGATTACAAGCGGCAAAGCGTGGGAGAATCTTGAAAAACGTTGCTGTAATTTCTCCCTTGATGAGAAGTTATGTATGGAATTTGGCAGAGAACTTACTTAATAGAATAGTTATAAAGTAATTTTTCTGTGTCAGATAGGGATTTATATGAAAAGGGAGAGAGATATGGGAAACAAAAGAAGGATAGCAGAAACGGATCGTTTGCTGTTAAGAAGATACCAGGAAGAGGATTTAGGGGATTTGTTTGAATACTTATCGGATCAGGAGGTTGTGAAGTACGAACCATATAGACCGCTGACGTTGGAGGAGGTAAAGGAAAATCTGAAATGGCGTATCAGTACGGAGGAAATGGTTGCGGTAGAATTGAAGGCTTCTCATAAGATGATTGGGAATGTATATCTGGGGAAGCGTGATTTTGAGGCGCTGGAATTAGGATATGTTTTTCATCGGGATTACTGGGGGAGGGGCTACGCGGAGGAAAGCTGCAGGGCTTTGATTGAGCAGGCATTTGCGGGCGGCATACATCGGATTTATGCGGAATGCGATCCCGACAATGAAAGGTCATGGAAACTATTGGAAAGATTAGGGTTTCGGAGAGAGGCTCATTTCAGGGAAAATGTCTATTTCTGGAAGGATAAGGCTGGAAAGGCGATCTGGAAGGATACGTATATCTATGCTAAGGTAGCTTCCTCCCTCGCTTATCATGTGGAAGAAAATTTAGTTCTGGTGCATTATTGCCACCCAAATTGTAAGCCGTTTCAAAATATTATGCGCTTATCAGAGGAGAACGCATTTTTGCTGGCGGAAAGGTTGGCAAAAGAAAATCCAGAGACGACGGCCTTTTATCGGTTTGCAGATTTTTCAAATTATTATCCGCTCAGGCGAAAGACCGATCAGCATTTATACGATAATTTTTCCCGTCTTGGAGGGAAGCCAAAAGAAAAGCATCCGTTGTCTTTTGTTTTGCAGGGGTGCGACTATTTAGAACACTGGTTTGGAAATGGAATGGTATACAAAATAAATTTAAGTGAGATTCCTTCTGATAGCATTAGCTTTTCTTTGGGAGATAGCTGCGCCCAGTATGGGAAAACAGGGGAAATACGGCTGCTTACGAAGGAGCAGTTGCTGGAGCAGATAAGGGATTTTGACGGCAGCATAGAAGATTTTATGGACTATGTTGTGGAACATTATTCCTATATCGAAGCACAGTTGTGGGATGATACTATTATTTTGGAACAGAATTTTGACGAACAGAAATAGAGCAGTTTCCAGCTATAGCAGAGGGAATTTGCTGGGGGAGGCGTTCTTGAATGCGCCAGACAAAAGCCAGTTATAGACTTTGGAAAAGCGGTAAAGCCACCCCCCCTCCAATGATTGTTATTTTGGCTTATCCGCACAGGGACAGCTCCTCCTCTGCAGGCAGGCCGTTGTCCATAGTCAGCACTAGGATATCTTCTATCGTCACTTTAAAAATAACAGAGAGAATCACCAGATTGTCAATGCTTGGCAGGGCTGTTCCATGCTGCCATTTGTAGATAGCCTGCGGTGTTTCAAAGCCGAAAATAATCTGCAGTTCCCTTACGGACAAGTCGTTTTGCTTCCGTAATTTTATAATATTTTGTCCGGTCTTTGCCATATCAATCGTCGGAAAGTCAGACATAGTCAGTTCGCTCCTTTCTGTGCTTTTGACGAAAACAGGCAGATACCTGGCAGATTTGGGCAGCAGACGCCATGTCCGTTGTCCAGAGCGGTTGCCCGCCTGTATATCAGTCAGAAGCTTTAAAATTATAAATCGGTTTTAAAATATCTAAAATCTCTACGGATTCCTGGATGACCTCAAGGATATCCTCTAAGGACTTATAAGCAAACGGGGCCTCGTCAAGCGTCGCTTCATTGACAGAGGTTGTATAAATGCCCTGCATGGCTTCCTGGTAATCGGCCAGGTTTAACGTCTCTTTAGCCTTAGTACGGGACATGACCCGGCCCGCTCCGTGCGGAGCGGAAAAATTCCATTCTGGATTTCCTTTTCCGACAGCGAGGATACTTCCATCCCTCATGTTAATCGGAATCAGTACCTTTTCTCCGGCGTGGGCGGCAATCGCCCCTTTCCGCAGAATCATTTCGTTTACGTCAATGTAATTATGGATTGTATGGAAATCAAGAGGTCTGCGATCCGTTTGTGTGGCATAGCCTATGGCTGCCGTTGCGTCTGCTGCAGAAGTTGGCAAAGCGGCGGTAAGCCCGGTTCGTTTCAACAAAATCTCTGCGATCAGTTCCCGGTTTCTAAGGGCAAATTTTTGACAGATATCCACATCATGCAAATAATCTTCCAAGTAGCTTCCGTAAACATAGCAAAGATCCTCCGGGATAAACAATGGTTTATTTTTCCAATGTAGCTCTTTTAGGGCAGCCTGGATTTCCTTTCTGCGTCCGGCTGCTTTATACTCGGCAATCAGTGCGTCCTTTTTCTTGAAATATTCCTCCTTGCCCTGGTGCAGCTCGACGGCTAGGGTCTGGTAATATTCGGCCACCTGCTTGCCTAGATTTCGGCTGCCGGTATGGATCACTAGGTATTGTGTGCCGTCCGCAGCGCGATCAATTTCGATAAAATGATTCCCGCCGCCAAGTGTTCCCAGACTCTTTGCGATCCATTTGGAATTTTTCAGGGAACGGTAGCAGCGAAGCTCTGTTAGGTCAAATGGTTCCTGCCTGCCCTCCCAGGCTTGCTTGCCAGAGGGAATAAAATGACAGGCTTCGTCAAAGCGCGGCAGGTCTATCTCCTGCTTGCCGAGGCTGACGGTATACATGCCGCAGCCGATATCCACACCGACAACATTCGGCACGGCCTTGTCCCTGACGGTCATCGTCGTACCGATGGTACAGCCCTTGCCGGCATGAACGTCCGGCATAATTCTTACTTTGCAGCCCTCTGTAAAATCCTGATCGCACATCCGGCGGATTTGCTCAATGGCATCCTCCTCTATGACCGTAGCGTAACAAAGAGCGGTTGTTTTCTGTCCTTTAATTTCTAACATACGTTACCTCCTGATTGGAATCTCTAAGTAACAAGTTTGTGCAATATACAAGCTTGTGCATAAAAAAGAAAGCCGCCTATCTTTTTTGATAAGATAAGCGGCCAAAAAGCGAATCATGATGATACAAAGCTCAGGCGGGATACCAGAATCTGCTTACCTTATCAGAACATACGAAAAAGAGACTATGATCTTTGCCAAGGCCATAGCACTGTTCCTCGTTATACAGACTGACAGGTTGATAAAGGCTTGTGGTGTGTTTCATGGTATCCTGCTCCTTTCTCGGACATCCGTCCGTTTTTTTCTTTCCCTTACTATAACATAGAAAAGGGAATTTGTCATTATACTTTTAGTATAAAGTTGCAAATGCTATTTCACCAGCCTTTTCAACAATTCTATCGTGATGCTGGCAGCCCCTTCGGATGCCGCTTCACAGTTTGCCTCAAAGTTCTCAATTCCGGAATGGGAAGCAGTATCTGTAAACTGGGGTGCTGCCCCTTATTTTCAATATTCGCAAGGTAGCGCGGGGATATATACATTTCGTCGCATACCTTTTTC
>CASCWU010000067.1 GCA_949155905.1 uncultured Lachnospiraceae bacterium | reverse complement strand
GATTCTACCGGCCGAATGCTTCGCTCACACTGATTTTGGACACCAGCCGTTACGAGGGAGTTTGTGACGGGAACGGCAGATTTGAAATAGAGGTAAAGAACCGGATCTTTTTAAGCTCGCTGCTGTTTGTGGTTGCGAGAGAAAAGGACGGAAGCCTGCAAAGTGTAGCAAAGGCTCAGATCCAGCCGTCCGGTAGTCAGCCAGGAGGCGGAGACACTGGAACAGGCACGGAGCCGGGAGGCGGAAACGCCGGGACAGGTACAGAGCCAGGAACTGGAGATACCGGAACAGGTACAGAACCAGGAGGCGGAAACAGCGGAGCAGGCACGGAGCCAGGAACCGGAGATACCGGAACAGACATGAATCCGGGTGCTGGAGAGACCGGAGCAGGGGCTTCCGAACCGACGGGAACCGGAAGCAATCCATAGGGAGGTGATATTAGTACCAGCAGCGAGAAATTCGCAAGAAAAATACTGGACAAAATAGGAAAAATATGGTATTCTATAAACATAGGCAAAGGCTGCTTGAAACTACACGATGAAACGCCTCAAAATTCTGGTAAGAGAAAGGAATATGGGGATGAAAGAAAAACGAATGAACATGGGATATGTGGTAGATCAACTGGTCGCTGAAATGATGGAGGAAATGAAATGGTGGATGGACGCAAAAACGTATAATCTCAACGGAAGCCTGCTGCGGCAGGCCGTAGAGCAGAGCGTATGCCGGGGGATTGAAGAAGGGCTGAACCTTAGCGCTTATTACATTCCGGCGAGATTCCGCCCGGGTTTTTCCATACGAAAGCAGTCTTAGGGACAGAGGGCAGTTTCATAGTACAAAATAGTTGAACTGTTAGGTGCGCATACCAGGCTAAGGCCCGGTATGCGCACGTTGTAATTGTATCATAAATAGAGTCGGGAGGAGCAATCGTACCCTATTCGCTGCACGATCTACATGCTGCGCCAGCAACTAGATTCCCTATGCGGGCGTGTGCATAAAAAGGGGAGACCATAGAATCTCTATCGTCTCCCCTGCTTCGATGCCAGTACGCTCCTGGCATAGTTTATGTTTCTTATTATTTCGCTTTTTTCGACGGTTCCGTAGAATTGTTAGATTCAGAGCCGGATTCACTGGCAGTTCCTTCTTCTGCCTTATCCTCCTTTTCGTCTGCTGCTTCTACGACGGTTATGACACATTTATCGAACTTGCCGTTGGCAATCTCAGCATAAATGGTGGTCGTTCCGACAGCCTTGGCCGTTACCTTGCCGGTGGCGCTTACGGTAGCAGTCTCAGGATCGAGACTGTAGTAGGCCGCAATTTCTGCCGTTGTGTTTGGCTTGAGTATGGCTTTCAGGCTTGTTTTTTTGTCAAGCTCCAGTGTAAGTTCAGTCAGTGTCAGCTTAATGCTGATGGCTGGCGGACCGACCGTAACGTCGCAAGTCAGTATCGTGGAGGAACCGGCGCTGCTGTCCTTTACCGTTACCGTGATGGTAGCGGAGCCGATACCCTTTGCCGTGATAACCCCTTTTTTGGAAACACTGGCAATTTCGGTATCGTCGGACTTGTAACTGACTTTTTGGTTTTCTGTGAGATTATACACCCTCAGGGTGAAGGTAGAGTCCTTTACCATGGACTTCGCCTGAACGTTCAGCTTTGGATCGGGAACGCTTTCCTCTTCCTCTGTTAGTACCATCCCTGCGTGAACGGTGGTAGGCGCCACGGCAGAGAACAGAAAAAGAATCAGGAGTGACAAACCGCACATAGAAACCAATCTGATCCATCTTTTCATATAGAATATCCTCCCAGATCAGCGAATCTTGATTACTATCCGCAGCCTTATTATAGGGTGTATTTTTGTCAGAAAGATGGCAGGACAAGAAGGAATTTTAAGGTGTTATAAAATCTTAAAAAAATTATGCTCGTAATTGGCGAGGCTTTGTGCTATACTGTATAAGGAACTGCCTTAATTTCTAAATAGTTCCAAAAACAGACACAAATAACAGGGGGTGGCGGTATGCTTCATCCAGACAGAGTTCGTTTGATGACCAGAATGACGATATTCGAGGAGTCAGAGGAAGGAAAGAAAGCACTTAGGATTAGTAAATTTTATAAAAATGATTATGTCAGATGGGAGCTAATGAAAACCATACTTAGCGTGACAGTAGGTTATCTGCTGATTTTGGTTTTGATAGGGATGTATTTTTCGGAATATCTGATTGCCAACGCGGTGACGTTAGATTACCGTGGGATTGGTATGAGGATTTTAGGAATTTATCTGGTGATTCTGATCGTTTATGTAAGTGCATCCTTGATCTGGTATTCCTACCGCTATAGCAGGGAACGAAAGAATTTGATGCGCTATTATAAGAGCCTAAAGCGCCTGCTGGGGCTTTATCAGGGCGAGCAAACTCCCTCTGTGAAAGAAACAGACAGACAGGAGGTATCGGATAAATGATACAGTTACTAGTATGGAAAGACTGGCTGAGGAATTTGTACCGCCGTTATGCACGGGTGCTGCTGCCAGTGATACGTTTTTTACTGGCCTTTGCGGTATTTATGATGATCAATGGACAGATTGGCTATGAGGCGAAGCTGACGAAGCTTCCCGTTGTCCTGGGGCTTTCCTTTTTTTCCGCCTTTATGCCCACGGCAGTTTTGGTGCTGTTAGCGGCAGCGGCAGTCCTGATTCACATCTATGCTGCTTCTAAAATCATGACGCTGGTATTTTTATTGGTGATTTTGATTTTATATTTGATGTTTGCCCGCTTTGTGCCGCGCTATGGCTGGGCGCTGCTGGCAGTGCCGATGCTTTATTCCCTCCATATTCCCTATGTGATTCCGTTGGTATTGGGACTGGTAGCGACTCCGGTTTCGGCATTGGCGGTAGGTTGCGGTGTAGTTCTTCACTATTTGCTTTTGCTGGTGAAGGAGACCGCTCTGACGGCGACAGACAGTATGGGGATGGAAGATGTGCTGGCAATGTATACCTATGTCTTAAAGAGCATTACGAGCAACCGCCATATGATGCTGACGATAGGTATTTTCTTTGTAGTCATTTTTGTAATCTGGTTTGTCCGCAGACTGCGGATTGCCCATGCCCACGAAATCGCGATCCTGGTAGGTGTGGTTACGAATATTTTGTTGTTTTTGCTAGGCGATTTGATGTTAGACGTTTCAGACGAGCTGCTCTATGTGATTTTAGGCAGTCTTGGCTCCGGGGTACTGGCCTTTATCGTGCAGTTCTTCCGTTTTACTCTGGATTATAGTACCATAGAAAATGTTCAGTTTGAGGACGACGATTATTACTATTATGTCAGGGCAGTGCCAAAGCTGAAGGTGACGACTCCGGAGGTCAACGTAAAGAAATTTACGGCAGGCGAGGAGCCAGAGGAGAGTCAGGAGGACTATCAGGAAGAGGAGGAAGAGGAGTTTCTTACCGGCAGATACAAACTGTATGCAGAGGAAGAGGACGAAATCAAGCTGGATCTGGAGTTTGAAGAGTATTATGACCTGGAGCCGGAGCAAATGCCGGAGCCGGAGAGAAAAAAAGAGGAGAAAAGGAAATAAGGGAAACGGTCATCTGAAAAAAGTGATAAGAGACCGGACGAGAATGGATAGGGTGTAGCAGAATGGAGAATATCAAGGATTTTATCAACGATTATTTTACCTGGCTGTCACCGCCGACGATCAAGGCTTCCGACATTCTGGAGATCGTGATTTTGGCACTGGTGATTTACCAGGTGATCAAATGGATTAAAAATACACGTGCCTGGACCTTGGTCAAGGGTGTGCTGTTTTTGGGGATTTTTTGTGTCCTTGCTGTAGTGTTTGAGCTGGATGTGATCCTGTGGCTGATTAAAAATACGATCAACGTAGGGATTATTGCCGTGATCATTTTATTTCAGCCAGAGCTTCGCAAGGCTTTGGAGGAGCTGGGGAAAAAGAATATCGTACCCTCGATTTTAAGCTTTGAGGATAAAAACGAAAACAAACGCTACAGTGACCGGACAGTAGAGGAACTGGTACGTGCCTCCTATGAGCTGGCCAGGACAAAGACGGGCGCGCTGATCGTGATTGAAAAAAACATCCTCCTAACTGAATATGAAATGACCGGGATTCCGCTTGATGCGCTGATCAGCAGTCAGCTTTTGGTCAATATTTTTGAGCATAACACACCGCTCCATGATGGGGCGATCATTCTGCGGGAGGATCGAATCGTAGCGGCGACCTGTTATTTGCCGCTCTCAGACAATATGGAGCTAAGTAAGGAGCTTGGTACGAGGCATCGGGCCGGAGTCGGGATCAGCGAGGTGGCAGATTGTCTGACGATCATCGTTTCCGAGGAAACCGGGAAGGTTTCCGTAACAGAAGAGGGACGCCTGAGCCGGAATCTGGATGCAGAGCAGCTAAGAAAACGCTTGGAAACAGGACAGATCCGAAGCAGCTTGCCAGAGACGAAAAAGAAATGGAAGGGCTTAAAAGGATGGAAGGGAAGGAGCAAGCATGAAAAATAAATTGACGTACAATTTAGGGCTGAAGCTGATTTCCCTCGTGGCTGCTATCATTATCTGGCTGATTATTATTTATACGTATGATCCGGTAGATACGGCGGATTTTACGCTGGAGGTGACAATTTTAAACGAGGATGCCATTACATCCTTAAATAAAGTATATGAGGTGATAGAGGGTCAGACGGTGACGATCCGGGTAAAGGGAAATACGACACAGGTCAATTCGCTAAAAGCGTCTGATTTTCGGGCAACCGCCGATATTTCCAAGCTGTCCCCGACCTATCATGCCAGTATTGACGTCGTATGCACCAAGACCAACAATGTGGAAATCAGCTTTCTGGGCAAGGTAAAGATGCTGGCGATTCGGCTTGAGGATGTAGCTGAAAAGCAGTTTAAGGTGACGGTAGTCCCGGAAGGAACGCCGGCGGAAGGCTATTATGCGGGTGTTTCTACGACCAAGCCGAATCTGATTCAGGTCAGCGGTGCCGAATCTGCGGTAGAGCGGATTAGCCAGGTATGTGTGGCAGTGGATGTGGCAGATGCAACAGAAACCTTTACGGCAGAAGCAATTCCCAGAGCCTACGATGCGGACGGGAAGGAGATCAAGACCGGAAGCCTGACGTTTAGCAAGAGTCCGGTGATGGTGACGACAACGATTTACGGGACAAAGGAGGTTCCGGTAGAAATCGTGGCAGAGGATACGCCGTATAGCGGCTATCGTCTGGTCAATATCGAATACGAACCTAAAACCGTAATAATAGCAGGGGATGATAAGACACTGGAGGAGGTTTCCTCTGTGCATATCCCGATTTCGGTCGCAAACCGGATTACAAGCCTTGAGGAAACGCTTTTGCTAGAGGAATACCTCCCGGATAATGTATATCTGACCGATCCGACGGCCTCGGTCAACGTACAGATGGAGATTGTTCGGCTGGCGACAAAGCTGTACGAGGTGCCGTATGAAATGATCCAATTGCGGGATGCCGATCAGGAAACGTGGAACTACGCCTTAGAGAACGGCGTCTTTGCCGTAAAGGTCATGGGACTGCAGGAGGATTTGGATGGACTGGAGATCGTCAGCCTAAGACCTTATGCAGAGGTCGGAGACTTGTCAGAGGAGGGGACTTATACCATTAACGTCCAGTTTGAGTTAGACGAACGCTTTGAGCTTTCGGACAGATCCGGCGTGACAGCGCTTCTGACACTGCGGCCGGTGCCTCCTAAGAAAGAGGAAAATGAGGGAGATACCTCAGAGGAAGGAAGCTTGGGGGGAGAGGAGAATCAGCCGGAGGATACCGATCCGGAGGAAGGCACCGATGAACCGGAGGATGGAGATCTGCCGGAGATAGATACAGACCAAATCGGCGGTGCTACGAGTGATGCCAAGGAGACAGAGGAGGAAGCAGGAGCATTGCCAGAGACAAACGAGTCGGAAGACGTAGGCAGCGGGGAAGAAACAGATCCAAGAGAAACATGAACAGAGAATCAGAGAGAGGAAGCCAAAGGCTAAAGAACGATAGGAGGTGATAACATGGTAACGGACAAAATCATCATACGAAGTCCATTGGGCCTGCATTTGCGGCCGGCCAGTGATTTGTGTACGGCTGCCATGGATTTCAAATCGTTGATTGAACTGCATAAGGAGAACTGCATGGTAAATGCCAAAAGCTTGCTTAGCGTGTTGGGTGCCTGTGTCCGCTGCGGCGATGAAATAGAAATGATTTGCAGCGGGCCGGACGAGGAGGAAGCATTGGAGGCAGTTATGGCCTGCTTAAAGCGTATCAACGATGCGGCAGGAAAATAAAGTCAACCATCCACGGCAGACCAGTCAGTCTGCCTGTGAGAAATATAGCTGCAAAAGCAGCAGAATGAGAGGGAGCATATGTTAAATTTTAAAAAATATCAAAGGAATCCGGTAGTAGACCTGCCAGACAGAGAATGGCCGAACAAGCAGATTGACAAGGCGCCGATTTGGTGCAGCGTCGATTTAAGAGACGGCAATCAGGCGTTAGTTGAGCCGATGGTAGTAGAAGAGAAGATCGAATTTTTTAATTTGCTGGTGAAGCTGGGCTTTAAGGAAATCGAGATTGGTTTTCCGTCGGCATCCCAGTTAGAATATGATTTCCTGCGCCAGCTCGTAGACCGGAAGCTGATACCGGACGATGTGGTAGTACAGGTTTTGATCCAGTGCCGGGAGCATTTGATTGATCGCACCTTTGAAGCGATTGAAGGGATTCCGAATGTCATCGTCCATATTTACAATTCGACATCAACGCTGCAGCGGGATGTCGTATTCCATAAGGACAAGGAGGAGATCAAGCAGATTGCCTTAGAGGGGACACGGATGGTAAAGGAACGTGCCAAGCATTTTAAAGGGAATCTGATTTTGGAATACTCCCCGGAAAGTTTTACCGGAACAGAGTTGGAGTATGCGGTAGAGGTGTGTGATGCCGTCGTAGACGAATGGGGCGGAACGCCAGAGCATCCAGTGATTATCAATCTGCCGGCAACGGTAGAAATGACGACTCCGAATGTATTTGCCGACCGCATCGAGTGGATGCACCGTCATTTTAAGAAAAGAGATAGTATTATTTTAAGCATTCATCCACATAATGACAGAGGGACTGGTGTAGCCGCCGCTGAGCTGGCGCTTTTAGCAGGCTGCGACCGTATCGAAGGAACGCTGTTCGGAAACGGAGAGCGTACCGGAAATGTAGATATTACAACGATTGCCTACAACATGTTTTCACAGGGCATCAATCCAGAGCTGAATCTGGAAAATGTCAATGAAATGATAGAGGTAAGCGAGCGCTGCACAAAGATTCCGATCCATGTCCGTCATCCGTATGCTGGAAAGCTGGTATTTACCGCCTTTTCCGGCTCCCATCAGGATGCGATCAACAAGGGGATGCAGGCAATGCAGGAGCGGAACAGCAAGATTTGGGAGGTGCCGTATCTGCCTATCGATCCGTCGGATTTGGGACGGGAGTACGAGCCGATTGTCCGAATCAACAGCCAGTCCGGAAAGGGCGGCGTGGCCTTTGTTATGGATACTTATTTTGGCTTTAAGCTGCCTAAGGGAATGCACAAGGAATTTGCCGAGGTGATCCAAAAGATTGCCGAGCGAGTAGGCGAGGTGGCGCCGGAACAGATTATGGAGGAGTTCCGCAAGGAATATTTAGAGCAAAAGAGGCCGTATCATTTTAGAAGATGCCGGATAGAAGAGATTGCCGGACAGGAGGATATGGCATCTCATCAGAGAGAGGATACCGAGGTGACAGTGGTCTATACGGCTGAGGGTGAGGAAAGAACCTTCGTTGCCAGAGGAAACGGGCCGATTGACGCCGTACAAAGAGGCTTGCAAAAGGAAATCGGGATTTCGATCAAGGTATTAGACTACAACGAGCATGCGCTTCGTTCTGGCTCCAATGCCCAGGCTGCCGCTTATATCCATATGATGAACGAGGAAACCGGAGAGGCAACCTTTGGCGTGGGAGTCAGCTCCAATATTACCAGAGCGTCGATCCGCGGCATTTTCAGTGCGGTAAATCGTTTGAATAAAAAATAAACAAGATACAAAAAGTGATTTCGCATAGCAGGGCGGCTGTGCGGGAATGGGGAAATGAGCATGAAGGTTAGCATTATTACACCGTTTCACAAGGGAGAGGCTTATCTGCGGGATTGTGCGGAAAGCCTGCGTGCGCAGGCTTTCCGGGATTTTGAATGGGTTGTGGTAGTCGATCAGGCAGAGGAGGATATCAGCGCCTTAGTGAAAGAATTCCGGGAGGCATTTCCGATTAAGGTGGTATATCTAAAGGCTGGTGAACCGCAGACTCTGGCAAACAGCTCCTCTAAAGTAGCGGCAAAGGGACTGGGTACTGCAAAGGCCAGAAATCGTGGTATAGAGGAGGCAGAGGGCGAATATCTTTATTTTCTGGACAGCGATGACTATTTGTATGAGGAAGCTATCGAAACGCTGGTACAGGCTGCCGAGGAAGAGGGCGCCCAGGTGACATATGGAAAAAAGATTTGGACCTGGTATACAAGAGCCGGCTTTCTTTCTACCTTCCGCCAGTCTGTGGCAGGAGATGCCGAAGGAGGCGAGGAGGAAGAGGACGGCGAAAAAAGCGGGGATGCTGCTGAGGCAGAGGAGAGCAGCACCGGAGAGGAGACCGAGGAAAGCAGTGATGCGGCGGATGCAGCAGATGCAGATGCCTTAGATACCGTAGAGTCTGTAGAAAAACAGTCCGAGCTAAGCCCGGAGGAGCAGCTAGAGCGAGCCAGACGGCGGACAGCCAAACGGCTGATCAGCAAGCGGAGGGGAATCCGCAATATTTCCGTTCTGCATATTTTGATCCGGCGGGATCTGATCGAAGAGCATCAAATCCGTTTTTCAGAGCAGTTCCGTTATTATTCGGATCTGTCCTTTGTAGCGGAAATAATAGAGTATGCGACCTCCTTTCGCCGGGAGTACCATGCCCTGTATATCAAGAGAAAGCATGGCGATCCGATTCATTTTCCGTCCTTGGCGCAGGAGAAGAGCGGACAGCGGTTTGAGGAAATGATGGCCTCTTACGAATATGCCATTTCTAAGGTTTCTGCAGAGGGAACCGTACGGGCAAGGATTGATCGAAAGCTAATCAACTATTATACTGGCTTTTTTGTCACCCGAATCCGCCGGAGCAGCAAAGATCATTGGCGCGGAGAGCGGTTTGATCTGATGCAGCGTCTCGTCTCCGGGATGAGTCCGGATCGGTTTAAACGGCTGAACCGCTATAAAAAGAAGTGTATCAAGGCGCTGTTAGCGGGAAATCGGGATAAAACCTACCGCTTGGTCAGCCGGAAGCTGGCCGTAAAAAAGCTGCGGCGCTTTATCAAAAAGCCGCAGGAGATTGCAAAGGCACTTTATATTCATTGGTTTTTAAAGCTTCCGGTAAAGGAAAACTGGGTGCTGTGCGAGTGCTTCTTTGCGAAAAGCTATGGAGATAATCCAAAGGGCATCTATGAATATCTTTCTCAGGCTTATCCAGGGAAGTACCGGTTTATCTGGAGTCTGAATAAAAAGACAAAGGTGCCGTTCCCGCACAAAAGGGTAAAGCGGTTTAGTATCCGTTATGCCTATTATGTAGCCCGCTGCAAATATTTTGTTTTTAATACGAAGCAGCCGGGCTGGATGCGCAAGAGAAAGGCTCAGGTCTTTTTGGAAACCTGGCATGGGACGCCTCTAAAGCGTCTGGCCTTTGATATGGAGGATAATTTCAGTGCTGCTCCTGGCTATAAGGCGCACATTTACAAGCAGACCCGTTCCTGGGACTATCTGGTGGCAGCGAATTCATTTTCCTCTGAGATTTTTAGAAGCTGCTTTTTATACAATGGAGAAATGTTAGAGTACGGATATCCGAGAAACGATATCCTCCACCGGCCGGATCGGGAGGAACTGGCGCTTTCCATTCGGAAAAGACTGGGTATCCCAACCGATAAAAAGACGATTTTATATGCACCGACCTGGCGGGATGATGAATATTATGCGGCAGGGCAGTATAAATTTACATTAAAGCTTGACCTGCCAAAGCTCAAAGCAGCGCTTTCGGACGACTATGTGATTTTACTGCGGACGCATTACTATATTGCGGACAAGCTGGATGTAACCGGGATGGAGGGCTTTGCCTACAACCTGAGCAAATACGATGATATTGCGGATATTTATTTGATATCGGATATCTGTATCACGGATTATTCCTCGGTCTTTTTCGACTATGCGAATCTGCGGCGCCCGCTGCTGTTTTATACCTACGATTTGGAAAATATCGTGGAATGCTGCGGGGCTTTTATATCGACATGGAAGCAACCGTGCCAGGACCGCTCCTGTTTACGACCGAGGAAGTGATAGATGCCGTAGAACACATCGACGAAATCAGCAGCCGCTACCAGGAACGCTACGATGCCTTTTACGAACGCTTCTGCGGCTGGGAGGACGGACACGCCTCCGAAAACATCGCCCGGAAAGTATTCGGACTGGGAGGAAGCTAAGAAGCGTGTCCTGGGAAAGATTTTGCGGAACGAACAGCAGAAGCTTTCCTAGGACACAGCTCGATTTGGAGACGCGTTCCTTTGCGGCTTCAAACCGAGCTAAAGGAAGCGTGTCCTGGGAAAGATTCTGCGGAACTATAATAGGAGAAAAAGATTATGAGACAGGTTAAGAATCTGATGAAATACCGTTTCCTGCTGCTGGAGCTGGTAAAAAAGGATATCAAGTTAAAATACCGACGTTCTTATCTGGGGATTGTCTGGACGCTGTTAGAGCCGCTTTTGACGATGATTGTACTGACTGTCGTCTTTTCCGGGCTGTACGGAAAGGCGGATCACACCTTCCCGGTCTATATTCTGACTGGGCGTCTGCTGTATACCTTTTTTGCCAATTCGACCAAGGCGGCGACGAAGTCCATCCGAAGCAACGCAGCGATGATCAAAAAGGTCTATGTGCCGAAATATATTTATCCGATTGCTACCACCCTATCCAATTATGTGATTTTTTTGATTTCTCTTGTAGTATTGGTGATTGTCAGTCTGGTGTTAGGTGTTTATCCGACGCTTTATATCGTAGAAGCAGTAGTTCCTTTGATGATTGTGCTGGTGATGACGGTAGGCGTAGGCCTGTGCCTTTCGACGATGGCAGTTTTTTTTCGGGATATGGAATATTTGTGGGGCGTGATTTTGACGCTGGTGATGTATTGTTCGGCGATTTTCTATGAGCCGGATCGGGTATTGCGGCAGGGATATGGCTGGATTCTGGATCTGAACCCGCTGTATGCGGTGATTGTCAATTTCCGAAATGCGGTATTCGGGCATCCCTTAGAGCTGTTTTCCCTCTATTATTCTGCCGGGTTTGCACTTGCCACGCTGCTGCTAGGAGTATTTTTGTTCTACCGAAAACAGGACAAATTTATATTAAATATTTAAAATGAGGAAGATACCGATGAAAGTAAGTATTATCACACCGTTTCATAAAGGAGAGGCCTGTCTGCGGGACTGTGCGGAGAGCATCAAAGAGCAGGGCTATCGGGATTTGGAGTGGATTTTGGTTCTGGATCAGCCGACGGAAGATGTCCATAGGATTGTAGAGGAATTTCAAAAGGAGTTTCCTATTCGGGTGATACACCTGGAGCCGTCCGCAAAGCCGCGGTTATCACAGACAGGAGAAGAAGCCGATCATCGCTGCGGCGTGGCAGTAGCCAGAAACCGCGGATTGGAAGCAGCACAGGGAGAGTATGTGTATTTCCTTGACAGTGACGATTATTTTTATGAAAATACGCTGGAGCAGATGACACAGCTTGCACAGGAAAAGGGCGTAGAAGTCGTCTATGGCAAGAAAACAGGCTCCTGGCATGCCAGGGCAGGCTTTATCAGTATGCTTCTGGCACAGCAGGCAGAGGAGGAGAACGAAAAGGAAGGCGATGAGGACGGAGACGGCTATGAGGATACGGCACAGCAGGAGGCAGAAAACGATGCGGCAGAAATGGCGGCTGCAGGAGAGACGAATCTGGAAAGATGGCTGGCAGGGGGGATGCTTATTACAAAACAAAAGGGAATTCGTAATATCTCTGCTCTGCATCTTTTGATTCGCCGGGAGCTGTTAGAGCAGTATGTGATCCGTTTTCCAGAGCAGCTTCGTTACTATCCGGATCTTTCCTTTGTGGCCGAGGTATTGGAGCATGCCAAAACCTTTCAACTGGCACCGGAGGCGGTATACGTCAAGCGGAAGCACAGCGATCCGATTCATTTTCCAGCCTTATCCCAGGAAAAGAGCGAAGATCGGTTTGAGGAAATGATAGCTGCCTATGAGTATGCTGTTTCTAAGGTATCTGCAAAGGGAAGTGTGCGCGGCAGGCTGGACGGAAAGCTGATCCATTATTATGTCAGCTATTTTATGAAAAAATTCCGTCGGAGCGAGCATGAATTTTGGCGGACAGAGCGTTTTGATCGGATGCGGACGGCGTTATCGGGTCTTTCCTCTGCCCAGATCAGGCAGCTAGACGGCTATAAGCGTAAATGTATCCGGGCACTTTTGTCAGGCAACCGGAAAAAGACGTATTGGCTGGTCAGCCGGAAGCTGGCAGTCAAAAAGCTCGGCCGTTTTGTAGAAAAGCCGCGTGAATTTGCTAAAACACTTTATGTCCATTGGTTCCTGAAACGCCCGATGAAGGAAAATTGGGTGATGTGTGAAAGCTTTTTAGGAAAAAATTATGCGGACAGTCCGAAATATATTTATGAATATTTACAAAAGAATTATCCGGGGCGTTTCCGGTTTATCTGGGTCATCAATCAAAAGAGTGAGATTCCTTATAAGCATACAAGGGTGAAACGGTTTGGGCTGCGGTATTTTTATTATCTGGGACGATGTAAGTATTTCGTATTCAATATGCGGCAGCCGGTTTGGATGAGAAAGCGTCCGGGCAGCGTGTTTTTGGAGACCTGGCATGGTACTCCTTTAAAACGGCTTGTATTTGATATGGAGGAGGTATACAGTGCGACGCCTCTTTATAAATATGAGGTATATCGTCAGACAAGAGATTGGGATTATCTGATTGCCGCCAACCAGTTTTCCTCCGATGTATTTAAAAGCTGCTTTTTATATGATAAAAGGATGCTGGAGTATGGATATCCTCGCAACGATATCCTGCATGCGCCGGACAGAGAGGAAAAGGCAACGGCGATTCGGAAAAAAATCGGTATCCCGGAAGGGAAAAAGACCATTTTATATGCGCCGACCTGGAGAGATGATGAATACTATGGAAAGGGGCAGTATAAATTTACGCTCAAGCTGGATTTGCAAAAAATGCGCCGTGCTTTAGGAGACGACTATGTAATTTTGCTGCGTACTCATTATTTTATTGCTGATTCGCTGGATGTAACAGGCGTAGAGGATTTTGCCTTTAATTTAAGCAAATACGATGATATTGCGGATATTTATCTGATATCGGATATTTGTATTACTGATTATTCTTCGGTGTTCTTTGACTACGCTAATTTAAAGCGTCCGATTTTGTTCTATACATATGACCTGGAAAAATACAGGGATATGTTAAGAGGCTTTTATATTGATATGGAACAGGAGGTGCCTGGGCCGCTTTTGTTTACGACAGAGGAAGTGATAGATGCGATTGAAAGAATCGAGGAGGTCAGCCGTCAGTATCAGGAGCGCTATGAAGTGTTTTACGAGCGTTTCTGTGGCTGGGAGGATGGACATGCGGCAGAAAATATTGCCAAAGAGGTATTTCAGTTATGAGTAAGACGGTGTTGAAGGTAGATCAGGTAGGAATGAAATTTAATCTGAATTCAGAAAAGGTAGACGACCTGAAGGATTATATTATCAAATTCCTCAAGCATCAGCTGATGTATAAGGAATTTTGGGCCTTAAAGGACGTTTCCTTTGAAGTGCAGCAGGGAGAGCGGGTAGGGATTCTGGGCTTAAACGGCGCAGGGAAAAGCACGCTCTTAAAGGTCGTGGCAGGCGTTTTAAAGCCGACGGAGGGCTCGGTAGAGATCAAGGGAAGCATTGTCCCGCTGCTGGAGCTGGGGGCAGGCTTTGACAAGCAGTATACCGGCAGAGAAAATATTTTTCTCTATGGGGCGATGCTAGGTCATTCCAAGGAATTTATCCGGGAAAAATACGAAGAGATCATCGAATTTTCCGAGCTGGGGGATTTTATTGACGTTCCGGTGAAAAATTATTCCTCCGGGATGAAATCCAGGCTGGGCTTTTCCATTGCAACCGTCGTTGAACCAGATATTCTGATTTTAGATGAGGTGCTTTCCGTAGGCGACGCCAAGTTTCGGAAAAAGAGCGAAAAGAAAATCATGTCAATGATTGAAAAAAACGTTACGGTGCTGTTTGTTTCCCATTCCTTAGAGCAGGTGCGGCGTGTCTGCAACAAGGCGATTTTACTGGAAAAAGGCCATATCATCGCTCAGGGAGAAATCGAAGAGGTAGCGGCGGTATATGAATCAAAGCTGCTGTAGAGCCTGGGAATTAAGCAGATTAAGCGGAACTCAAAGAGAAAGCATAAAAATAGGAGGTAACAGGATGAAAAAAGTAATTACGTATGGTACATTTGATTTATTACATGCAGGGCATATCCATCTGCTGCGGCGGGCGCGGGCGTTAGGGGACTATTTGCTCGTGGTGTTGTCTACCGATGAGTTCAATGCCCAGAAGCATAAACAGGCATATCATTCCTATGAGGATCGGAAGCTGATCTTAGAGGCGATCAAATATGTGGATGAGGTAATACCGGAGCTGACCTGGGAGCAGAAGGTAAAGGATGTCGTGGACAACCAGATTGATGTGTTTGTAATGGGAAATGATTGGGAAGGCAAGTTTGACTTTTTAAAGGAGTATTGCGAGGTCGTGTACCTGCCGAGAACAGAAGGAATTTCGACGACGAAAATCAAGCATGATTTGAATATGGGGCAACCTTGACAGAAAAAGACTCTAAAGCAGCAGAAAGGATGGAGAGGGATGGAACAGCTGACAGGTTCCCTACGGCACAAAAAGCTGTTTTTGCTGGACATTGACGGAACGATTTCCTTTGATGCGACACCGATTGACGGAACCCTGGATTTTATGCAGGAGGTCAGGACGCAGGGCGGGAAATATATCTTTATCACCAACAATTCCACCAAGGGGATTGCTGATTATGTGACAAAATTTACCAAAATGGGCATTGAGGTAGACGAGAGTAATTTTCTTACTGCCTCTTATGCAACGGCGCTCTATTTAAAGGAAACGTATCAAACCGAATTGCTGCACGTAGCCGGAACGGCTTCGTTTCGGCGGGAACTGGCTGATTTCGGCCTTAGGACGACAGAGGGGATGGAGGAAGAAATCCGGGCGGTGGTGGTCGGCTTTGACAACGAGCTGACTTATGAAAAGGTGATGCGGGTATGTGAACTGCTGCAGACGCGGCAGGTGGACTATCTGGCGACGAATCCAGATCTGGCCTGTCCGGTCGGGTTTGGCTATATCCCGGACTGCGGTGCTATCTGCGGGCTGATTGCTCATGCGGTTGGACGCGAGCCGGTTTATATTGGGAAGCCAAACCGGATTATCGTGGATTTGGCGCTGGAGCGAACCGGTTATCGGCCGGAGGAGACGTTAGTGATTGGCGACCGGCTGTATACGGATATTGCGTGTGGAATCAACGCAGGAGTGGAGACTGCCGTGGTTTTTACCGGAGAGGCAAAGCAGGCAGACCTAAAGGATACCAAATACCCGCCGGATTATTACTGTGAGAGCATCCGGGATTTGTGGGAGGCACTAAGGAGGTAGCGGGATGGCGCAGGAAAGAGGCATAGTATGCCTAAAGAGGCTGGCAAAGGCAGCGGTAAAAGCTGTTATGGTAGGCGGATACCGTATCCTGCTTCCGGTGCTTCCGGTACAGAAGGACATGGTGGTATTTGACAGCAGTATCGGCTTAAACTATACCGGGAACCCGCGAGCCGTTTATGAACGGATGGTAGAGAGGGGCTTAGACAGGCGGTTTCGCTGCATCTGGCTGTTTCAAAAGGGAAAGGCGCCAAAAAAACTCCCTGGTACGGCAAAAATCGTGCGGTACGGGCGGTTTTTACATCTGTATTATATGGCGGTGGCGGGGGTCTGGGTCTTTGATTCCAGACAGCCTAAGTTTATCCGAAAAAAGAAAAACCAGCTTTATATTCAGACCTGGCATGGAACCCCGTTAAAAAAGCTGGCATTGGATATGGAAGCGGTCAGTATGTCAGGCAGCCATGATATCCGGCAATACCGGAAGGAATTTGCCGACAATACGAAAACATGGGATTGCCTGATTGCTCAAAATGTATTTTCCGCCCGGATTTTTCCGCGCTGCTTTGCGTTTTCTAAAAAAATGCTTTGCATCGGCTATCCGCGTAACGATGTGCTGTTTGCCCGAAATCATCCGCAGGATAGAAAAGCCATTCGGCAGGAGCTAGGGCTGCCGGATAAAAAGATATTGCTGTATGCCCCGACCTGGCGGGACGATGAATACGATCCAGACGGCGTGTATCAGTTTCGTCCGTCGCTGGACTTTGCCAGGCTGAGAGAAGCTTTGGAGAAGGACTATGTGATTGCGGTTAAATATCATTATTTGGTGGGAGATCGGATTGATTGGAGCGGGTTAGAGGACTTTGTCTATCCCTTTAACGCACAGGCGGAGATCAGCAGTCTCTATCTGGCCGCCGATGCTTTGATTACGGATTATTCCTCGGTGATGTTTGACTATAGTCTGCTGCATCGCCCGATGTATTTTTATACGTATGATCTCGAAAAATACCGGGACGAGCTGAGAGGCTTTTATTTTGATTTTTTAGCGGAGGCACCTGGGCCGATTTCTCTTACAACAGAGGAGCTAATCCGGGATATCCGGCAGTACGGGACAGAAATTGGAGAGGAGTTTCAGGAAAAAACGCAGGCCTTTTATGAAAAATTTCATACGTATGAGACCGGAACGGCTTCGGATAAGGTGATTGAGGAAATAGAGAGCTGGCAGCCGCGGTAAAAAACATATCAGAAACGACAAAAACAAAAACTTTTGTCGTTCCCCATAAAAGAAAAATTCGTATAAAAGGCAGGTGAACGTAGAAATGAAAGAGGGACGGAGCTTTAAAAAAGAAGCAGGCTATCGGCTGTACGCCCTGATCTATCGGATAGGATGCCTGTTTCCGATTCGTCGGAATCAGGTTTTTTCTATTATGACACACGATCCTTCTGAAAACGGCAATGTCTGCAGGCTGGAGCGTTATATGAGGCAGCAGTCCGTCATGCCGCCCTATCGCTTTGCTTCCTTAACCAAAGGAGAACGGAACCAGATGACGCATGAGATGGGGGGAGGGACGGCGCTTTTTTCCTTCTTTTTTCAAAAGCCCTGGCAGATGGCACGCGCCGAGTATATTCTGATGGACAATGCGTTTTTGCCGATGGCTTATTGTTCTGTCCGCCGGCAGACGAAGGTCGTACAGCTCTGGCATGGAACCGGAACGATCAAGAAATTCGGGCAGGATGCGACGAAGGGATGGCTGCATGAGCAGGAGCGCCGGATCAATCAAAACATCACCCATTTAATTGTCAATGCGCCGTCGTTGGTGGCGCAATATGCCAAAGCCTTTGGAGTACCGCCGGAACGTACCTATCCGACCGGCTTGCCAAGAACGGATGCCCTGCTGGAGCGCATTCGGGAGCAGGAAAAGAAGCCGGAGGGCTTGTTAAAAAAATATCCTGAACTGGCTGGGAAGAAATGGCTGCTCTATGCGCCTACCTTTCGGGACTCCGAGCAGGCTTGCCCAAAGCTGCATATAGATATGAAGGTTCTTTGCAAGCAGCTTCCAGAGGACTATGCTGTGCTGTTAAGGTTGCATCCGTTTGTGGCAGAGGCTTATGCGGGGCAGAGCAGGAACGAAAGCGGGCAGGCAAGCTGCTGTCTGGTATCGGATTATCCGGATTTGACAGAACTGATGTGCTGCTCGGACGCGTTGATTACCGATTATTCTTCCATTATTTTTGACTATATTTTGTTAAAGAAGCCTATTTATTTCTGTACGGATGATTTAGAGGTGTTTTCCGATTCCGGGAGAGGCTTCTATGAGCCTTATGAAAGCTTTGTACCAGGGCCGATAACATCAAAAGCGGAAGACCTGGCCGGGCAGATAGCAGAAGGCTATGCCGACCGGACAGAGTGGCGCCGTCGCAGAGAGGAATTTATGCAGCGTTATTATGAAAACCTGGACGGCCGGGCAGCAGAACGGATTTATCAGTTGCTTGTAAACGAAAAAAAACTATGACAGTGTATATCAGAAAAAGGATACTGCCATAGTTTTTTTGTTTATAAATCTTTTGTGATACAGGAATTGTAATACAGGAATTTTTATTCGGTTCCTAATACGCATTTTTGTTGATAAAGCCTTTGAATACCGTCAAAAATAAAATCTTGATATCCATCCCAAACGTCCAGTTTTCAATATAATACAAATCATGCTCGATCCGCTTGCGAATCGAGGTGTCGCCTCGGTAGCCGTTGACCTGCGCCCAGCCGGTGATACCCGGACGAACCTGGTGCTTGATCATATACCGCGGGATTTCTTCTTTGAATTTTTCTACGAAAAACGGACGCTCCGGCCTTGGGCCGACCAGACTCATATCTCCCTTTAGGACATTGAAAATCTGCGGCAGCTCGTCGATGCTGGTCTTGCGGATGATCTTGCCAATCGGGGTGACACGGGGGTCGTTACGGGTAGTCCAGGCCTTCTTTTCCTGGCTTGTATCCTGTACCTCCATAGAACGGAATTTATACATATGAAATTCTTGGTTATGCAGGCCGATCCGTACCTGGGAAAAAATCAACGGTCCCTTGGAGGTCAGCTTGATAATGACGGCAACGATCAGCATCGGGATAGAGAAAATAACCAGCATCATCAAGGCACCGACAATATCCATCGTGCGTTTGATAAATTTGTTCCAGCTATTGGAGAGCGGGACATTACGGATGTTGATAACCGGCAGCCCGTCCAAATCCTCGGTATGCGCCGTCGTTGGAATGACATTCTGGTAATCCGGGACAAATTGTGTATGAACGCCGGATTTTTCACAGATGGAAACAAGGCGTTCCAGCTCGGTGTATTCATCTAAGCGGATCGTGATGGCAATTTCATCAAACAAATGTTCCTTTAAAAGCTTTTCTAACAGATAGGTATCGCCTAACACCGGAATCCCCCGGTAGACGGTTCCCTTGTGAGCGGTATCATCCAAAATGCCGTAAATGTGATAGCCCCAGGACGGATTGGAAAGCATCCGGTCGATATAGCTCTCTGCCGCGCTGCTGTAGCCTACAAACAGGATATGCTTTTGGTTAAAGCCCTTTAGACGCAGCGTGTTCAAAATTTTCATTAAAATATAGCGGAAAAGCAGCGAGGTAATCGTGTTAATCAAAAAGAAGGTAAAAATAAAGGTACGGGAAATATTGTTTTCCTTTAGTAAATAGAGCAAAAAAGGAAACGCAACGATCCCAATCAGGTTGGCCTGGATGCAGTTGCCGAACTGATGGCGCAGACGTCTCTGACGCATCGGCGTATAAAGCTGGCAATTATAATAAATGATAAGATACGCTGGAATCAAAGCCAGCAGGAACTTGGAATACCCCGTAAAAGGATACCAGGCTCCGGTCTTTGGCGGAAACAGAGTAAACCGGACGAAATAGGAAAGGGCGAAGGAAAGGAAGATCAGCAGAGCATCCAATATCATATATAAGCGGTTTAGGGCTTTTTGATTTTCTTTTATCATATCGTTCACATCCTTTATAATCTGTAATCGCTTCCATGCTTGGCAAACGGCATTCAGGT
>CASCWU010000066.1 GCA_949155905.1 uncultured Lachnospiraceae bacterium | reverse complement strand
CACTTTAGCTTTTCCATGTCCTGTGAATAGAGTTATCCATGATTCCATAGCCTGTTCCATAATGCTTCATTCCTTTCCCCGTATAAATCCCTTCCCCGCAAAGTTCCTCAAAATGCGCTTTCAATTCCCAGATTTTCTCCTTCTTCTCCTGCGGATAAGCCCGTAACGCTGCTCCGAAAGGAGGCGCTCCATCTCCTACCCGTTCTGGCGGGACGTCAAAATTTCCGATATAGCCCTGCACGGTTCCAGTATGGAAGGAATGGGTGAGGCAAATACTGACGGCCTCCTCTAATAACTGCTTTGCCTTTTCTCTATCCGGGTACATACTCCGTTTGCTCCTTTCACCGTGATGTATTTTTTATAGCCACATTTTCATAATCAAAAACACAATCCGCTTTTTATAAAATATTTCTCATTTTCCTACGCTCTACACCGATTTTCCCGCCAGCCTCCGTTCTTACAATCGAGTAGGGAAGATTTATCGCACCCTACTCACCGCACGAGCTGCGCGCCGCCTAGCGGCAAAATTTCCTTACGCGGCTCTGTGCATACAACAGAAAGCGCCATAAACCATTCCCCTATGGCGCTTCTTGTTCTGACCTGTCTGTCTGGAAAATCGGTTTGCATCTCATTGCAAAAATACCGGAAACGCCATACATCTGGTTGAGCGTTTCCAAAATTGCCTGGTCTCTGGCCTTTCGGGAAAGCTCGTTGATCTCCGTCAGGTTTTTGATGTTGCAGCAGATAAAAAAGCACTCGCTCCGTTCCCGGAACAAATCGTACAATTCACTGATATCCACATGTCTTCTCGTATCCATATACTCATCTCCTATCTCCAGCGGACACAAAATCCGCGGGAACAGCTCATAATACCGCTTTTCCTTATGGTACTCCGACGGTTTATAGTGCCACACCTGGTAAAAGGCTCTCGAAAGCACTCCGGGGCTTCTAACATCCATTTTGCCGCCAAGGTCATCCTACGTCTGAGAATATAGGGCGGCGGCAATGTCCGACGTCCGGATCGGATTGCCCAGATTTTCTTCCACATAACCCAATACATCAGCCAGCAACGCAATCTTTCCCATCGGAACATGCCCCCTTCCCTATACTCAAAACAGTGATACGGCTGCCTTCTGTTTCCCTTTGCTCTGTACTCTCAGACAACCAAACTAGCGGTTCCGCCTTCCTGGTAAAAAAAGAATACCACAATTTTTAGCAGTTCGCTTGATAATTTGCAGAAAAAAAGGAACCCCTACGTTTTTCTTTTTCCGTATGGTTCCTTTTCCCTTTTTCTATCTATCCGTTTTTTCCAACGGATCGTTTCTGTCTATCTACCGTTTCCCATCCTATCCGGTAACGGCCTCTTTTCACAACTGCTTCCTTTCCGTAGCTGCCTTATCCCAGCAGCTTTTCAATCGACGCAAGCTTTACACAAAGGACAAAGATCTTCGTTGCCTCTAACATCTCCTCCGGCGTCGGAAAGGACGGAGCGATACGGATATTGGAATCCTCCGGATCGTTTCCATATGGATAGGTAGCGCCGGCATCTGTCAGCACTACACCCAGCTCCTTGCACTTCGCCACAATCGCCTTGGCGCAGCCTGGCATAGCATCAAAGGAAATGAAATATCCGCCTTTCGGCCTTGTCCAGCTTCCAATTCCCAGCCCGCTAAGCTCTGCCTCCAGGATATCTAATACTGCCTCAAATTTCGGCCTCATCAGGTCGGCATGCTTTTTCATATGTGCCGTCAGGCCGTCTATGTTTTTGAAAAACCGGACATGACGAAGCTGATTGATCTTATCATGGCCAATGATTTGTGTTGTCATGAATTTCTTGATATACTCCATATTTTCCAGCGAAGTTGCAATTGCTGAAATACCGGATCCTGGAAAGCTTACCTTCGAGGTAGACGCAAAGACATAAACCATATTCGGATTTCCTGCCTTCTCACATTCCTCTAGGATATTTAAAATCTTTTCCTGATGATCCTCATATAAATGATGAATGCAGTACGCATTGTCCCAATAAATCCGAAAATCCTCTGCCTTCGGCTTCAGATTGGCAAAGCGTCTGACTACCTCGTCGGAATAGGTAATGCCAGTCGGATTGGAATACTTTGGCACACACCAGATTCCCTTGACCGCTTCGTCTCCGTTTACATACTGCTCCACCAGATCCATATCCGGGCCGTCCTCTCCCAGAGGAATATTGATCATCTCGATTCCGAACAGTTCCGTAATCTTAAAATGTCTGTCATATCCCGGAACCGGACATAAAAATTTTACCTTATCCAGCTTGCACCAAGGGGTCGATCCATTGACACCCATCAGCATGGAACGCATGACGGTATCATACATAATATTCAGGCTGGAATTCCCGCAGATAATCACATTGTCCTTTTTGACCTCCATCATATCTGCCATCAGGTAACGGCACTCTCCAATACCATCCCAGTCCCCGTAGTTTCTCGTATCATTTCCGAGCAGTGTGTTCATATCCGATTTCCCGTTGATCACGTCTAGCATCGGCATCGAAATCGCCAACTGCGAGGCTCCAGGCTTTCCCCTTGCCATATTGAGAGAAAGCCCTTTTGCCTCTTCTGCCTGAAATTGCTCCTCCAAAGCTGCCTTTAGGGATAACAGTTCTTCCCGATTCCTCTCTGCATATGCTTTCATTTTTATAACCCCCTTACACAAAATCACTCTACCAATTTACCATTATCTTTTCTATTTTATCAAAAAAGGCAGTAGGAGGCAATAAAAATTTTGTTAAATTACTTCAGATTACTTCAGAGAATCCTCATGGTATACGATAGTCGCCTGACCATACTGGGCGGAAAACGCTGGTTTCCCAAAATCCCGCAGCGTATACGGATCGCCCTTCACCTCGCCGGCCAGCAGCTTTTTACAAAGCGTAATCATATCCTTAACCCGCTGTGTATCGTTCGGCACATACCGATCTCCAAACGGGAAATAGCCGCCGGCCTGTTTGTTATGGCCGGCATACATACAGATATCTGCATATTCCGGCGCCGAAAGCCTCTCCAGGAAATGCTCCAGATTCGCCTGGTATTCGGACAGACACGTTGCTCCCGGCACCTGCATCCAGACGCCCAGTGCATCCCCGGTCAGCATCACGTTTCTCTTCCGATCCAAAAAGGCTACGCTGCCCGGCGTATGTCCGCCGATATCAAAGACCTCGACCTCGTAACCGCCTCCCAGGTCAATGATGTCCCCATCCTGAATCGGTATCAGCTTACACCCGGAAAAATCCTTGCCCTTTAAGCTGTCCGCCAGATCTGCCCGCTCAAACAATGCCATATCCTTTTCATTCATATAATATTGATCAAATTTATCCAAATGGTACATATGGTCAAAATGATTGTGTGTCACGGCCAGTTCAACCGGAAGCCTGGTCAGGCTCTTTATCATCCCCATAAAATCATTTTCTGCCAGCCCAGTATCCACAACCAGAGCCTTATTCTGTCCCTCTAACAAATAAATCGAATCATTGTTAAAATCCTCGATCCAGTAAAACCCTGGGGAGATACAATGAATTTCATAGCGCTGGCTTCTGTCCTGGGCAAACAGCCATTCCTTCGCTGCTTCGTCCTCATAGGCCGGAACCCAGGAAGCGTGCGGATGCATATCATGCTCTTCCATCCAGCCTGCCGGATATTCCGTATAATGCACCTCCGGATTCCCGGCGCGGCGCAGAGCGCTTACCAGACGTCCGCTCCCGACGGCAAAATCAAACGGTGCCTTTAAATAATCATGTGCTGGAACAACCGGATCATCCTCGGCATGAAACGCCCAAACCGGTACAGATACTGCCTTTTCCACCTCCCACGGATCGCCTCCTCCGCAAATCGGCATCGCTGCCGCAAACAGAGATGGATACTTCATAATCATCTTCCAGGTTCCCATTCCGCCCATCGAAAGCCCAGTAATATAAATCCGGTTTGGGTTGACCGCCAGTCCCTTTTCTATCGGCAGACGGAACATTGCCTCTGCCAGCAGCTTCTGGTAGCAATCATCTGTCCACCAGCAGCCATCCGCTACTTGCGGCGCCAACACATAACACGGGTGCTTTGCCTGCCACTCTGCACTGGCAAACTCATAGCCGCCGGAATTCGCCAGAGCAACCCGCGGATCGCTTCCCCGCTCTCCTGCCCCATGCAGGTAAAGCACCAGAGGATACTGCTCTCCCTTTGCTGTCTTTGGCGAAAAGAGCATATAGTCCATGATATGGCTGCCGCTTCGGATACTGCCCTGCTCAAACTGATCCTTAATGCTCTCGATCCGTTCCTTCTCTTCTTTAGAAATCTCTCTCATCTCTTTAACCTCCTATTTGAGTCCATCTTTGATGGGCTTAGTTCCGCTTCTATATTCAGCATAGCAGCTTTCAGGAAACGTCGCAAGCCATTATCTTCTGTTTCTTTCTATCAAAATTCGGATGTTAGATAACGATGTACTGTCGCCTTTACCGCTCCGGCTCCGGCAATCATTTCTCGAAACATCGTTTCTATTTTTTCTCCAAGACCAGCCTGATAGAGATCGACAAAGAACAGGCGCTCGTTGGAAAGAATCGGCTTTAACTGATTTCTAAGAGTCTCCGGGCGTCCTAGCTCAATGCCCTTTAACTGCTCCCGCAGCTCCTCTGCCATCGGATCCGGGGCAAGCTCGTAACTTCTTCCTTCATCGTCTACCGCCAGCATATACCGCAGCCACCCTGCAATACCAAGAGGAATGGCTGTCAGTCTGGAGGCATCTCCATAGTTCCTTGTATATGCTTTTATGGTTTCTCCGAACCGAATCCCAACCATCTGAGAAACGTCCACAGCCAGTCGAAGATTTGTATCTCCTAAATATTCATTTTGAAAACGGTCACGAAACAGCTCATCGACAAATTCCTGCGGCGAAAGGATTCCCGGATTGGGAGCTACCGGAAGCCCTTCGTCATACGCCACCATATGAGCCATTCTCATCATATCCGGATTGGTGTTTAACATCGGCGCAAACAGCTCATACCCCAGCACTACGCCAAGTGGCCCGGTGGCCGAATGTACCGGGTTCAGACAGGCCGTCACCTTCATCCGTTCCGCCAGATTCACGGTATTCCGATCCGTCAGATACACACCAAAGCCCCTTTCCAGCGCCGGACGGCCGTTCGGAAAATGATCCTCTATCACCAGATACTGCGGCTTTTCTGCATTGACAAATGGGGCAATGTATGTTTTCTTTTCTGTAATCACCGGCTGCATCGCTTCTATGCCAAGCTGCTCTAAATCTGCAGCGATTTCCTCACTTGGACGAGGCGTGATCTTATCAATCATCGTCCATGGAAAGGCAACGATCTCTTCATCCCATAGATACTCTATAAACCCATCATCTACAAAACCTGCCTTCCTCCATTCCTCTGCCACCGTCTGTACGGACTGACGAAGCTTGAAGCCATTTTGAGAGCAGTTATCCATCGAAACAAGCGCCAGCGGATACTTTCCGGCCTGATACCGTTTATAAAGCATTGCCGCCACGACCGCCATCGCTCCGGTCGCTTTATCCGGCCCATGCTCTATATCAGACTGAACATCCAGCAGCCAGGTGCCATCCGCACGATGCAGCGCATACCCTTTTTCTGTAATCGTAAAAGAAACCATCTGCAAAGACGGGCTGATAAAAATTTCCTTCAGACGGTTCCATTGCGCCGGTTCTGAGGCCTTTGCCTTCACCGCTTCCGCAAAGGCTCCCAACACCTTATACTCCCTTGTTCCATCGCTGTGCAGAATGACATTTAATCCCAGATTGTCATATGGCTTATAAATGGCATCTATGATATCATAATCAAACGTCTCCACACAGGTAATACCACGATCCCATATCCCTTCCTCTAAAAGACCATCTGCGATACCGCCGATAAACACCCGAAAAATATTTCCGATTCCAATATGTACCCACTCCGGCTCCTTCCTCGCCCTCTCCGATACTGCCTCCACTTCATATCCAGGAAGCAGAATGCCTGCTTTTTCCCATAAGCTCCGCTCTTTGATTCCCTTTCCCGTCAGCTTCATACTCAAACTTCCCTTTCCTTTTTTCTGATTTTCTGCGCCTTCCATCTTCCTTTATAATAACACAAGGGAGAACTTTTGTCTCCCCTACGTTTGAAATTCCTTCCTGTGTAAAAAGCAAGCTCCTAAAATGAACAGGCAGCAAACGACCCATGTGACAGGCTCGCAAATACAGACCGCCGTATACCCCCAAACCGGCACGATCCAAAGGGCGAAGATAACCTTCCCGATCAGCTCCAGGCTGCTGCATAACAACGGAGAAAGGGATTGCTGATCGGGCTTCAGGCTAATCTGGGAAAACACTTATCCGTTTCGGACATTGCAGCCGCCGCCCATATCTGTCCCAGGGAATGCCAGCGGATTTTCCAGTCCCAGCTATTTTTCCAAGCAATTCAAAGAGATGTTAGACTGTACGCCCAGCGCTTACCGTGCAGAAAAATCCTCTGTGCAGTTATAAATTATCTTGTATAAAAGCGGGGAAATGTGATAAAATCAAATTGACTACTACCTGGAGTAGAATATTAAATAGAAAGAAGTGTTGCAATGAAATACTTGATAAAATATTTCATAGATTTTGCAGTGTTGATTTTTCTGTATGCCTTTGTCTTTTTTAGGAAATGGAGGAGCCAGGGCAGAGACAGCCTGCTTATCCATACCCTTCTGTATGCCTATCTTTCATTAGTACTCTTTTTTACCATGATGCCGGTGATTGTATCCATCCCATTCATCCTCAATCACCCCTATGAACCTATGAATCTGGTGCCGTTTATTGACGTTTCTTTGCGGCGAGGGGATTTTTTCAGGCAAGTGGTCTTGAATGTTATCATGACCCTGCCTTTTGGCTTTCTGTTTCCTCTGACCCGGGGCAAAAGAGCCAAATTCGGTATAACGGTGTTTTTCTGTTTCTTGATGAGCTTGGGTATTGAACTCCTGCAGCCATTCTTTGACCGTTCCTCGGACATCACAGACCTGATTACGAATGTGAGCGGCGGAGCGTTGGGCTACGGCCTTTATGTTGTTTTTAAGCCTGTCACCTTTTGGCTCCTGGAGCATTTGAAAAGCAGATGACAACAGCTCCGGCCTCCCTGTTTTTGGGGAAGCCGGAGTTATCCTATTCCTTTATTCTAATATCAGGTATTCTCCGCCCTCTGCCGTACATGGCTTCCACTCCGGCAGAACGCTTTCCCC
Source organism: uncultured Lachnospiraceae bacterium (assembly GCA_949155905.1). GTDB lineage: Bacteria > Bacillota > Clostridia > Lachnospirales > Lachnospiraceae > MGBC131033. The sequence continues at coordinate 13,065 of CASCWU010000066.1, read as the reverse complement.
ATCTTCATTCGGATTGCCTGTTTTCATAAAGTTCGTCCAGTACGCCATCATCCGTTCACTCAAGGTATAATCCCGTTCCTCCATCGGCCTCCAGCAGCGCCCTACTGTTCCCATCATATACCACAGCTCGGCGGAATGGAAGGCTCCGTTCCCGTCACCTGGAAGCTGTCTGGTAAAATAGTAAACGTAGGCAGGCTTTCTTCCCTGCTTCTGCCCCATTGCAGACCATGCCAGACAGCCCTTATGCAGATTGCTCTTTTCCGGCTGTCCTCCATCCTCTGCCGGGACAAAGATATCATTGGCCGTACTGCCCAGCATATACGGAATATCTGGATGAAGCCCTTCCTCCAGAATCGCATTGTAGCCCTTTGGCAGTACATAACCGTCTATTATCGGTACAAAGACAAGCCCCTTTCCGGATTGGAAGCTTTCCATCATTGTCTTACCAAACGCCTCCATGATTTCTTCCGTAGTCTTTTCCCGCAGCTCCGACAGGCTGGCGGCTCCGGTGTAAGCGACAAAGCTTTTCCCGGCCTCCATCGCTTCCTCTACCGTAACATCTCGGTTCAGGCCATTATCATACCCGCCGCCGCTTTGTAAAATCGCCCGGTGAATCATCCCCCTCGTCAATGGAGAAGAAAGCAAGGTCTGCGTACTCATTGCTCCGGCAGACTGTCCGAATACCGTAACCCGGTTCGGATCTCCGCCAAAAGCCGCGATGTTTTCCTGTACCCATTTTAACGCCGCAATCTGATCCAGAATACCATAGTTCCCGCAGTGGCCGTCCTTATCCTCCTCCGCTAGCCACGGATGGTTCAAAAAGCCGAATACACCTAAACGGTAATTGATCGTAACTAAAATAACGCCTCGTTTGGCATAGGCTTCTCCGTCAAATTCCAGCTCCGAACCAAAGCCGCCCATAAAAGCCCCGCCATGAATCCAGACCGCCACTGGATACGGTGGCGGTGCGACTGTCTCCTGTGTGCCTGGCGTCCATACATTTAAGTACAGGCAGTCCTCGCTCTGCCCCGGCAGAAAATCCGGGTTCTCGTAAAATTCAATCGTATACATTTCCCCTGGCTTGCGTTCTCCCTGCGGACACATACAGGAAAACTCCTTTGCCTCTCTGACGCCTTCCCATGGTTCCGGCTCTACCGGCGCATGGAAGCGCAGCTCTCCTACCGGCGGTTTGGCATAAGGAATCCCTTTATAGACCTGATATCCGTTTTCCTGAATTCCCTCTAAAAGTCCTTTTGTCGTTTTTACTGTTGGCATATTTTTCTCCATCCTCCCTTTCTTTCCTCTCCGTATCCAGCGGATCCTGCCTGAGTACGGAGCGTTCCTGATTCTATTCTAGCAAAAATTTTTCTGGAACGAAAGGGACTTTTTTTGCGTTTTATGGCCAATTTTGTAGAAAAGAATTGTTACATTTTAATTTAATTGCACAGATAGGCTTTTTCCAAGTGATTCAGCTACTTTTGCAAGAAAATCCAAACTAGGGTTATAAGTTCCACTTTCCAGCCTGGAAATATTGCTTTTCTGTGTGCCTACTCTTTTAGCAAGCTCCGCTTGTGTCATATTCTGCTCTTTTCTTGCCTTAATAATCTGTTCAATCGCTTCATATCTGGGTTTTAGCTTCTCATATTCTATCTTAAACTCTTCATCCTTCAACATATCCAGTTTTATTTCTTCAAACGATACTCCTGCTTTACTCATGCTTTAGACCTCCTTTTATAATCTTCCATATATTTTCTTGCTTTTGAAATTTCTTTTTCAGGCGTTTTCATAGTCTTTTTAATAAAGCCATGCAACAACACATATTTATTATTACAATATGTAAAATAGAATACTCTGGCTATATCACTTGAAAATTTTATTCTCAATTCATACAGTCCTTTATTTCTTACCCCTTTTATTGGTTTTACATATGGTTCTTTTAGCTCATTTCCCATTATACGCAACAACTCTATGTCTTTAAATGCTTTCGCTCTTAATTTAGGATTTAATGAGTAAAGAAAATCTTGAACTGGTATCGTTCCATTCATTTTCCTGTAAAATTCAACCTCAACTATTTTCATCACTCCTTTTCTTAATCACAATGTTATCATATATGATAACATTCGTCAACAAAATTTTTCTGGAACGAAAGGGACTTTTTTTGCGTTTTATGGCCAATTTTGTAGGAAAAGCTGCTAATCCAAAACCTCCACCTTCAAATTTTTAAAGAAACACTCGCTGTCGATGTACGTATTAAAGCCAATCCTCCCGGCAGCCGGGGTATGCTGCATTTTCTTTACCTCTAACACTAATTCATGATTGACATAAAATGCAGCGTGTTCCTCCATCAAGACTGCTTTTACGTGCGCCCATTCGTCTAGGGCAATGGTTTCTACCGGCGCTTCGTAATCGCCAATCCCAAATTCTCTATAGTAAGACCAAATGTATCCCGGATAGGCAAAGTATTGGCAGCCATGGGCTTTTCGGAACTCATTATCGCAGCCTCGTCCATTTGTCGGTCTGATATAAAAGCCTTCAAATTCCATATCACGCTCATCAATCCGAAACGCAATGCCAATGAACCCTCTAGCTGCCTCCCAGCAGTTCGGCAGAAGTCTGGATTTCATATCGCATTCGATGATCCCGTTTTTCATTACCAGGTCGTTGACGGTTACATAGGAATTGGTATCGTCCTCTTGGATTTTTTCTGTTTTGACGGATCTGATGCCGTCCTCTAAAATTTCCAAGGAGGTATGCAGGGCAGTCAAATTATCTGCCGTCAAAGCGATATCCTTTAAATAAGAAACGGCGGTAGCCACTACCTCGCCCTCCAAGGTAGCTATCGTATTTCCCTTTATCGTCAAGGCATCCTTGTGGGAGACGATTGCCTCGGCGCCTGCCTCATCAAACCACAATATCGCCTTTGGTTCATAAGAAGAAATTGCAATATAGCCATTTTCCGGCGCAGTCAGGGCCGCTACCTCCAGAGCATCTCTTTCCTCCTGCGTATACGGAGCCTAGGTAGCCGGATTGATGACATCCTTGTTCAAAAACTGGTCTGTAAAATAAATAGTTTCAATATTTAATTCTGGATTGCGAAAAGCGAATGCAACATAAGTTTTGTTCATACTATCCCTTCCCTTCTATATATAAATAATATCTGTTATCCTTACTTCAAAAAGTATTGACAATATCTATATCTTTACATTATAATTTAACTGTTACATCACAAATAAATGTTACATTTATTTTGAAAGGATTGTGTCAAATGAAGAAAAAAGAAGAATTGCCGGACTGCCCTATGGCAACTGCTGTGAATCTGATCGGCAGTAAATGGAAATTACTGATCTTATGGAACCTGCTGGTACGCTCCTGGCGTTTCAATGAACTGCAGCGCGAACTGGAGGGCATCAGCCAGAAAGTCCTTACTGACAGCCTACGCTCCATGGAAGCGGACGGCATCATCACCCGCACCGTTTATCCCGAGGTGCCACCACACGTTGAATATGCCCTAAGCGAACTCGGTGAGACGCTACGTCCGCTTCTTATGGATATGCAAAAATGGGGGCTCTACTACAAAAGCATTGCTGAATAAAATGGCTGTTTCAGGACAGCATATTCCGGTGAAAAACCCCGATCTCCTCCAATGTTTTCATGATCTGGCAAGAAGCATCTTCCATGGAGCCGCCATTGTTCCATTCATGGCAGAACCACTCCAGATAATGCTCGTAGCCCTTCTCTTCCCAGTCGCTGATGTAGCCCATATGATCCTCCTTCACGTCATAACGGGCGACGATACGATCCAGCGCCTCTGCATCAAATGGCGTATATACGTTACGATGGACAATCCCTTCCCCAGATAACCGGCCCTTCTGGAAGGCTGGTTCCTCCTTGGCATAGCCAAGCAACACGACCAGGATCGGATAACACAGATGTCGCGGCAGATGGAACCGCTTATAGATCGCATCTGTGTTTTTCGCCTGGAAAAACTGGCGAATCAGAGAATCTATTCCCAAGGAACGGGCAGAAATCACCGCAGTCTGAGCAGCCAGAACCGTATCTATCGTCGCTGCATGGAATTCAAACATCCCTTTGCTGTCAAACGGCGCGTCCAGGTGACGGGCGATCTGTTCCAATCAGCTGGTGTCCGCGCAGTACAGCAAGGCTCGATCCGCATTGTTGCCAAAAACCTGGCGGATGGTATCCTGGTCATCAATATGAATAATGGTATACGACTGACGGTGAGAAGCAGTAGCTGCACGTACACTGGTATCCAGGATGGTCTGCATATCCTCCTCGGAAATATGCTTTTCTGTATCAAATACACGGATGCTCCTTAAACTCTGTAAGGTTTGGATGGTTTCGTTCGAGATTTTCTTCGACATAAAAATTTCTCCCTTCTTTTTGTGCTGCTGTCTCCTTAAATCACGTTTTATTATATCGAAAGCAAAAACTTCTACAAGTACGCACTTTTTTGTAACTATATCCTGGTCTGGTTTTCTCTTTGCAAATTACCACCCTGCATCATCCATAAAGCCATTCCCTTCCGATCACGTTTCTATTTCTTATGATAGTATAACAAAGTGGCAGCAGTTATAGACAAAAGGGGAGAACTACTTGAAATAAGCATGATGTGAAAAAACATGGTATGAAAACTTTAAGAACCAGCGGAGTACAAAACTGATTTTACATAACCGCTTACTGTTTCTTTCTTCTTCCGCAAAGCAAAATCCCCACTAACAACAGCATCGGAAAGATCAAGCCCGCCAACACGCCTATTTTCAGGTTATCTCCGCAAAGGCCTGACACCATTCCCACCAGCGTCGGCCCACCCGCACAGCCGATATCGCCGCCCAGCGCCAGCAGTGCAAACATTGCGGTTCCGCCTTTAGGCAGGGCTGCCGAAGCCTTGCTAAAGGTTCCCGGCCACATGATTCCTACCGACAACCCACAAATAGCACAGGCTGTCAGGCTAAGCTGAGGAACAGGGAAAAGCGAAATTCCCAGATAGGATAAAATACACAGACAGCAGCTATACACCATAAAACGTTCCAGATGAATCCGATCTCCATATTTCCCATAAAACAGTCTGGCGGATCCCATCAAAACCGCAAAGGCCAGCGGTCCAGCCAGATCACCTGCTGTCTTGGAAATACCCAGCCCTTTCTCGGCAAAGGTAGACGCCCATTGGCTGACGGCCTGCTCGCTTGCACCTGCGCAGATCATCATAATCAGCAAAATCCAGAAAATTCGTAGTCCAAATAGTTCCTTTACCTTTAGCCCGCTTTCCCCTTCTTCGATTAATGGAGCGATAGGAACCTTTGTAAACAGCACCATATTTGTCAGAGGAATCAAAGCCCAGAGCAATGTCAGAAGCTTCCATTGTCCGATTCCGATGGTATAAAAAAACAACGTGGAAAGCAATACGACTCCTGCATGTCCCCAGCAATAAAAGGAATGAAGCATACTCATTGCCTTTTCCTTATTATCCGACGGACACGCCTCTACGACCGGGCTGACCAGCACCTCCAAAAGTCCGCCGCCCACTGCGTAGATCATCACAGAAATCAGAATCCCGATAAAGGGAGATGGCAGAAGTTCCGGCAATACCGTCAGCAAAAGCAAGCCTGCCGCAGAAAAAAGATGGGCGATTATCATAGACGCCCGATATCCTATTTTATCCACAAAACCAACAGAAAGCAAATCCACTGACAACTGGATACCAAAATTAAATGTCACCAGCAGCGTAATCTGGGAAAGCGGGATCTGATAGTTCTTCTGGAAAAACAGAAACAGCAATGGGGCGAAATTGTTGACAATCGCCTGTACGATATAGCCGATAAAGCAGGCTATCACCGTTTTATTGTATTGATTTTTCATACTATCCTCTCCTTACAGAGAGAATTATAGCATATATGGGGAGAATATCAATGAAAATTGTTTCTATAACTAATATGGCATTTATAACCCTCACTTCCATGCCGTCCAGACAACCGCAAAGGCTGACCGGACAAGTTTTCGGCAGAAAAAAGACAAGGATATTCCTCACATCTGCTTTTCGCCCAACCATAAACCTTATCGGATAACCAATAACGAATAACAACTCCGGAGCGAGCCAACCATAAACCTGAACTTCCGGATCCAATAGGCGAATAAAATTCCTGCACGGGACTTTGACTTGCTGCCGCTTAGCGGCCTGGCTTAAATCTCAATTCCAAACTCTACGGTCTGGTTTAGTTGATCTAACTTCATCTGGATATCCATAATCTCCCCGGAAACCCGCTCAAATTCCTGCTTTACCAGTTCCAGATCATAGTTGATATACGTATATTCAATCAGGCTGTTGGAACGCATATAGGCGTTCTCCTTCCTCTGCTTTGGCTGGAGCTTCCGCATATAATCCAGCATCTGCTTGCGCCGGTTTAACTGCGCCATCACCACCAGCGCCTGGTCAATCGTTATGTTTTTTCCATTTTCCAGCGTCAGGAAGGTCGTCACGTTGTAGCAGTTGATCGCATGCTTGATGGTGGCAATCTTCACGTCAATTTCTTCAATCGTCGCCGCTACAGTCTGATAGTCATACTCTGGTACCACTGGTTCCTCGCCATTTGCTACTACATAGGTACAGCATTCCGATTCCTTTTCCAGCCAGTAGGTTTTTTCCTCATTTAACTGCTTTAAAAGCTTGTTTGCATAAGCAGATGTCACCTTTTTCATCCTTTTCTCGTCCTCCCAATGGTTTATTCTGCATTTTCCTTTGCTATCATACACCATTTTATGGTATTTGGCAACTATCTATTACCACTAGGCTCTCTTTACCACCGTCGCGCAGCCCATTCCACCGCCGATGCAAAGCGTCGCTAGCCCGGTTCCTGCGTCCCTACGCTTCATTTCATACAGCAGCGTCACCAGGATACGGCAGCCGGAGGCTCCTACCGGATGCCCGAGGGCAATCGCGCCGCCATTGACATTTAATTTAGCAGAATCAATCCCAAGCTCTCTGGCAACAGCGAGAGACTGTGCGGCAAAGGCCTCGTTCGCCTCAATCAAATCAAAGTCATCTATCGTAAGTCCCGTCTTTTCCATTACCTTTCTCGTAGCGGCGACCGGCCCGATTCCCATCACAGAAGGATCGACACCTGCCAACGCTCCCGCCTCCCAGTAGGCAAGCGGCGTCACACCAAGTTCCTCAGCCTTTTCCTCACTCATGACCACAAGGGCAGCCGCGCCGTCATTGATGCTGGAGGAATTGGCCGCTGTCACGATTCCATCTGGCTTAAAGGCAGGACGCAACCTGGCGATTCCCTCTGCGGTCGTTCCCGGCCTTGGTCCTTCGTCGGTATCAAAGACTATTGTCTCTTTTTTCTGTTTCACCTCTACTGGTACAATCTCCTCTGCAAAACGTCCAGCCTCCCTGGCCGCGCAGGCCTTCTGCTGGCTTTCGGCGGCAAAGGCATCTAATTCCTCACGCGTCAGTCCCCAGCGTTCGGCAATATTTTCCGCGGTAATCCCCATATGATAATCCCCAAACGCATCCCACAGGGCATCGTTGACCATCGAATCCACCATCGGCGCATTGCCCATCCGGTAGCCATACCGCGCCTGCTTTAAGACATAAGGCGCCATCGACATATTTTCCATTCCCCCGGCGACAACCACCTCGGCCTCGCCCGTCAGAATCAGCCGTGCCGCCGTATTGACACTTTCCAGACCGGAGCCGCATACTACATTTAAGGTGACAGCCGGAACCTCAATCGGGATACCCGCCTGGACAGATGCCTGCCTGGCTACGTTTTGTCCCTGTCCGGCCTGCAGCACACAGCCCATATAAACCTGATCCACCTGCTCCGGCGCTACGTTCGCCCGCTTTAAGGCCTCCCGGATCACAATCGTCCCCAGCTCTGCTGCCGGAACCGAACTCAGGGTTCCTCCCATGCTTCCAATCGCGGTACGGCACGCCCCCGCCAATACAATTCTTCTGCTCATTGCACAATGCTCCTTTCCTGGTTATCTGGCTATTCGATTATCCTAACTATCTGATTATCCATTATCGGTAATTTATAGGAAACGGCTTTCATCGTTTCCTATTCAAGAACGCCTCTGGCGTTTCTGTTCTATCTGCACACTATCATACTCCAGATAAGAAAGCTTGTCAATACAACGTTGTACTTATTTTCGTGTTTTTTCAAAAATTTTTCGTTCTCCAGTAAATTATTCATCTCCTCTATTCATACCCCGCTAGTCATGAATAAAAAATACACCCATTAAGCATGGTTTTATCCCTTTTAACACCGCCTGTACCTTTTTACGCTTCCGAAAATTATGGAACAGGATTATAACTGCCAGCAAAATCAAGTTACTATAAAAAAGAATATGCTGCTCCCATACGCAAAATGGAGGGTGCGAAGTAATTACATCCCTTACCACTAGTTTTCCATCTTACGTCACGTCCTTAAACGCTACGGGAACGACATTCGGCTTATTGTCCGCACAGGTCGCCAGATCCCACATATTCTCTGCCAGCAGTTTTTTTACATTTTCATGCAACATAAGAATTACCTCCTAAATTTCATTGCTGTATGGAATTTCATATACCAAATTATCGCTGACAGACTTTGCAGATACAATATATTAACAAATTAGTGAGTTACTAATAAATTCAATAGTAATACTATTTACAGCACTTTACAACTTTTCGCAAAGGATTCTGTGCAATTTTTACAAATCAGCAAAAATTTTCAAAAATTTTGTCACCTTTTTGTTTCTCAGTCGTTATTATAGTAGAACGTCTGAATACTTCTTTTGTTTACAGCCCACCGAAGAAACACTCCAAAGCAAACGTCAAAAGGTCGTGTCAGGACAATCGGGAAAGCACCATGGGACACTGTAAAAAGCTTTCGCTCGTTTTATAATTTCCTTATCATTAAAGAAAGGAAGGAAAAAACGATGGCAAAAGAAAAGCAAGAGAAGAAACCGGATTACATGGATGCGGACTGGAGCGGCCTGATCCGTGACCGTCTGGGAAAATGGGAGAGAATGTGGAAGGAGTATGCGACAGAGGGAAAGATTCCTGTCCCACTCTGGCCGGAAGGCAAGCTGCCGGTACCGCATACAGAAGGCTTTACCCCACGTTTGCTCGTCTATCCTGCCCATGAAGGGGAGGCACGAGGAATTTTTATTGTCTGTGCGGGAGGCGGCTTTATGTTCCAGTCCTCGAATGAGGCCAAGCCGGTAGCAGATTTCTTTTATGCAAAGGGAATCAACGTCGCTGTCCTAGATTACAATACCGACCCGGCGCAGGGGATGTCGTTAGAGGGCAGGGAAGTACAGGAGGCAGCAGGGGCAGATGCTGCACGGGCGATCCGCACGATCCGTTATCACGCGAAGGAATGGAACATCCACCCGGATAAAATCGCCATCGGCGGCTTTTCCGCTGGCGGCGGAGTAACTGGTATGGCAGGGACAATGTTTGACTATGGGAACCCAGAGGCGGAGGATCCAATCGAGCGGGTGTCAAGCCGTCCGGATGCCTGCTTAATTATCTATAGTGCCTTTACGGCGGATGCCACCTGTATTGGTGGAGAAAATCGACGCTACAGCTTTACCGGGCAGAATGAGCATTTAAAAAACAGTAAAATGTGCTGGGAACAGAACCTGCGCCTGGATTGCCCACCGTTTTTTGTGACCCAGACCTGCTGGGACGACCCACGTGGTTCCCTACGCTTAGGACTACAACTGGCAAACCGCGGCATTGTATCGGAGGTACATACCTTTGAGGAAGGGCCGCATGGCGGCGGGCTTTATAACGGCCAGGATGAGGATTCTCCGCATTATCCACATACGATGCTCTGGGCAGAGGTGGCAGCCGACTGGCTTAAAGTAAACCGTGGGTTTTAAAGTTCCTCCTTCCGTCCCATAACACTGGCTAATAGATCACTGAAGCGGATCTCCGGGTTTTGCCGCTGTTGGCTGCGGTATTGCTGCGGAGTACAGCCAAATTGCTGTTCAAAGATTCGGTAAAAATAGGACAGATTTTGATAGCCCGACTGGTTAGCGATTTCTTGCACAGAAAAGTCGCTGTAGAGGAGCAAGCGGATGCTCTTGACCAACCGGGCTTCTGTACGGATTTCCTGAAAGCTTTTCTGGTATTGCTTTTGCAGCAGACGGCTCAGATAGGTTCCCGAATAACCAAAGTGCGCCGCTGCTTCCTCCAAAGTACAGGTGCTGCAATTTTCAAAAATGTAGTTGTAAATCTCGGAGATGCCAGATGGAGCATGATCCTGGACAAGCAATTCCACCTCCTGCCGATGCCCACAACGCATCAGTTCCAAAAACAACAGGTAGATATTGGAGAGCAGGACTGGGACAATACAAAAACGCTGGTTATAGTATTCCTCTAAAATACGTGACATTACATCCCGCACGATAGCAACCCGTTCTGTGTGGAAAAGAATTCCGTAATTGTTCGGTGCCTGCAGGGCAAGGGAATCCAGAAAATGATTGACAAAAGAAGAAGAACTCCCCATCTGGATCATCTCAAGAAAATGCCAGTGGAAGAACAGGGGACGAAAGCCAAGACGCCAAATCAAAGAATCGGCGGATTCCTCTGTAATCTGATGAGAGGAATGGATGTCTAAGAGACAGCAAGAACCAGCCGCTAGCTTCCTTAACTGGCCGTTTACATTTTGATGGCAGCAACCCCGTTCGATATAAATTAGTTCTGCATAGTCATGGGAATGTAAAAAACCATGGCTCTCTTTTTTATGCAGGGCAATGTGGAACAGATCGTCCTTGTGTGGAAAAAAATCCAGGCTGTGGATGATTGGTGTATCCATATGTATCTCCTCATGTAAAATGTCTGTTTTCGACAGGGGGCATACCGGATAGGGACATTGTAGGCCTGACCCGAATTGTTTTATAGTGATTATACCAAATAACACTCAGAAAAACAAGGAGGAAGGAACGATGAAAAAGTGTAGAAAATGGATGGCCTGGGGCTTGGTTTTTATCCTTTTAGCCGGTCTTTTGGGCGGTTGCGGAAAGAAAGAAGGGCAGAATCAGAAAACAGGAACAGACATGGCACAAGATGGCGGATCTGGAAGTATATCCGATGCAGAAAGCCTGATCCCTGTGCAGGGTGAAATGGGTAAGCTTTCGATGTGGATGGTTTGGAGTAACCTAAATCTGCAAAATCCCAATGAAATGATAGCCGTACAGGAAATGGAGCGGGTGACAAACGTACATATGGATTACTACTGGCTTCCGGTGATTTCCCGGATATCCTTTATCTGAACGGGGTTCAGTATGCAGGTGGTCTGGAAAAGGCCGTAGAGGAAGGGGTTATCTTAGATTTAAGTGACAGGCTTTCCCAACTCCCAACCTATGAATCCCTACGCCATAGCAACACAGAAGCTTTAAAGGAAACGCTGACGGATGATGGGCGTACCTTAGGAATCTATACCTTAAATGGCAATGATTCTGAGCTGGCTCTAGAAGCAGCCTGGGCTGGTATGAGCATCCGAAAAGATTTGTTGGATGAGCTGGGACTATCGGTACCGGAGACGATTGGCGAATGGCACAATGTCCTCTGTGCCTTCCGTGACAGCAGCCGGGTAAGCATCCCGCTGGAATTTTACCAGGTAGAGGGTCAGGTTCATTTTGAGCCGCTGGAAAAGGAATACCGCCAGTATGTAGAACTACTGCGTGACTGGTATACGGAAGGATTGATTGATCCGAATTTCGTAACAAATGATGCTTCTATGATTACTCCATTTGCCGATTACGGGGCAGGGCCAACCGCATGGGGCTTTACGACGGATATCCTGAAGACCTCCTTTGGCCTGAACGAAGAGGAAAAGTTCTACATCGCCGGAGTGCTGTCCCCGGTCATAAACAAGGGAGACAAGCCAGCAAGCGGATTTAACGGCAGTACCTATGCCGCCTATCCATTCTGTATCTCTAATACCTGTAAAAATGTAGATTTGGCACTATCCTGGTTGGATTTCCAGTTTTCAAGGGAAGCGATGGAGATCAACAACTACGGAGTGGAAGGGCAAACCTATATGAAAAATAACGACGGAAGCTATTCCTATACCGAATACATCAGTGCCGACCCGGATTATTCCTTTGTTGATAAGCTGTATATGGCAACCTGGGGGAACACGAACTTTGGCCGCTACACCTGGGAAAAGTATGATGCAGTCTATGAGGAGTCTTTGCGTGAATGTCAGGCAATCTGGCAGGCCGAGGATATGAGCATGGCTCTGCCAAATATTTCGATGACTGACGAGGAGGGGACACGCTACAACTCCCTTTACACGGCAGTCGATACCCTAGTGCAAGAAAAGACCGTGAAATATATCATGGGCAGTGAAAGCATGGATACCTATGATGCTTTCGTAGAGCAGATTAAAAGCCATGGGGCAGAGGAATGTATTGAAATTTACCAAAAGGCATTAAATCGGTATAATGCACGAAAATAAGAATAGAGATAAGAACAGAAAAAAAAGCTTTTTGTAAGGACAGAAGGCTCTTTTTCTGATTGTGTGCCAAGCATGGCACTTATCTTACCAGTGTAAGTCCGGTCGTGGGTCTTGCCGCCCAAGACTCGCTGGCCTTTTTTCGATTTTAATAATTCCCAAACAGAAACAGTCAAACCATTATTTCAATTTGATTTCCCTCAATACCTACCACACAGCTTTCATAATACCCATTGCCTGTTGTCCGCGGTTCGCTTATTACCTCATAGCCATCCGCCTGCAGTCTGGTTGTGATAGCCATCGTTCGACTGGCCGTCAAGATAGGTTACAAAAAAATCCCTGGCCGCTTCCAAGTCATTTACATACATCGCAATATGCTCTATTCTCATATTCATAACCTCCGTAGGTTCAAACTTATCGTGAACGGCAAAAGTTTTTGTTTTTGTCGTTTACTATATGTATAACCTCTCGATAATGGGCAGCGTTTTAATAAGAAAAAAAGGTCTACGGCACCCGTCTTAAACAGCAGCTTTTCGCTTTTCTGCTTTGAAACAAACAAATTGCGATTGCGGCAAAATAATGTTAAACT
>CASCWU010000065.1 GCA_949155905.1 uncultured Lachnospiraceae bacterium | reverse complement strand
CAATTCGACCCTATACTTTTTTGCACCGGCTACGAATCAAGTGGTGATTCGGGTAAGTACAGAAAAAACCAGGAAAGAACGGGAAACTACAAAAGAGGCAGAATTAAAGGAAGCAAGAGCGAAAAAGGCGGTAATGGAACTAATCCGTCTAAAACAACAAAAGAAAAAACGGGCGCTCTTTATCAGCGCTGCTTTTTCTATCGCGATAATCATTACACACAAAACACCGATTTCTTCGTTGTTATTGCTTACGCTTTTGGCAGAAATGATTTCCATTCTGAGTGTGATTTGGCAGGCACTTCAAAAAGAACCCTGGGAAATGTAGAGAAACAACCCAATTCCTAAAAACTAATTTTGTATGAAAACCATTCCCTTCCCTGGCTTTCGCTGTCTGGAGCCGGGGGAGGGATTGTGGATAAGATTTTCATAAAAATTGTTTCTTCCATGACTTGACAACAATCTACAATCTTAGTATGATAGGAGAAGCAAGATAATCACTCTTACTATGAAATAGGAGGACTACGGATGAAAAAGCCAATGAAAAGGAAAAGAATCAGTGATGCTGAATTTGACGCAGCATTACGCAAAGCATTGGAACGGCGTCACCAAGAAAAAACAGGCGCTCTTCCTTCAGAAGAAAAATTACAAAAAGAACACCATGTTCCAGAAAAAGAATTACAAAAGGAACGCCATTTTTCTGAAGAGGATTCACAAGGGGAATACCACTTTTCTGAAGAATTCGATAAAAAGATCATGAAAATGTTTGAAGATTATCAAGGACAATTTATTCCACATACGAAAAATATGATTAAAAAATCCTGGGTATTGGCCGCCGCCTTTTTTGTTGTGGTAGGCATTACGGTAAGCGCGGGTGCAAACAGGATGGCACGGACACATTTTGCGATAGGGAATCGGGTTGACCATTCGGAAGTAGGCTATGAGGTTCCAGATATGGCATTGGCGCCTAAGGAGATTTTGGAGCAGCGGGAACCTGAGTGGGGAGAAGAGTATGAGGAGATTAGAAAGGCTGAAAATGATGCAACTGTTATAATCCGAATGTCAAAAAAAAATACTAACATTCAAATTAAATTTTCACAGCTAATTTTTTCTCATGCCGAACCTTACATGAATACTGAATATGCAGATTTGGAAGTAACTTTATTAGAATTGAAAAATGGCAGATCTGCATATTATCTTACAGATTCGGATGAACTTCTTCTTTTTTGGAATGATGGGGAATATTATTATACATTACAGGGAAATTGTAAAATAGAAGAATTATTGAAATTGGCAAATAGTGTAAAGGCAGGATGACGTTTTATTTTGCAAGTCACAAAGAACTTTCTTCTTTTGTTTTATATGTAGAAGGTAATATTAATAAATTCCCATTTAAGGAGGATTGCTTTATGAACAAAAGAAAAAGTATTTGTATAATGTTGGTAATGGCTATGGTGCTGAGTTTAAGCGTTCATGTTCAGGCTTATGCACAGACGATTGATAAAAAAGAGGAAGAGATACTTGAGACTAGATATGAACATACATTTAGCACAATGGCCGGTGTATCTTTCATAGACGGAGTTGCTTGTGTAACAGGTAGTGTAACTGGCTATCAAAGCAGAACTACAAAAATTAATGGTTTTTTATATCTGCAGCACAAAATAGGTTCTGATTGGATGATTGTTAAAACGTGGTCAGACAGTGTAAACGATTGGAGTTTGGATCTTATGGGTGAAGCTAAAGGCCTTTCTTCCGGAACCTATCGTGTACGTTTTGTCACCTATGTTTATGAAGGTAATGAACCAGAAGAAGTTATTTATATTAGTAAGGAAGTCGTATATACGAAAAAGTAATCTCTTTTTGATAAATAAAGCAAAAATCTCAGGCTTGATCTTCTCACTGGCCTGAGATTTTTGTTTGTATTTTAGGGATTGTGTTTTAAGGAACATACTAAGAGCGTATACCATAGTGCTGCTTCACGGCATCCGAACAACGGACACTTCCTCGAACCTGGATACTTTCTATGGTTTCATAGATCAGCTGATCCGGGCAGCTTTTTTCAAGGAAGAGAACTCCATAGCCATTGATTCGGATTTTTTTATTTTTTGCCTTTAAATTTTCCAGATAGTTCTGACTTAGGTTAAGAATTCCGATAAACCAGTTGGAGGGTTCTGGATTTCCTTTCGTGTTTTGTTCAATAATACGATTCAAGGTGCTTTGATTTCGGTCTAAGGATTCCCGAAGAGCTTGATTGATAAAATCACTTCGATTGGAGTAGTAACCATTGTCCACTAACAGGTCGATAGCGGAAAGAGTGGAGGAATTGATGTTGACAGAAACCTTTTCTGTTAAATTGTCCTGCGGCATAGAAATGCCTCCTTTCTGTTGTTCCAGGCAGAATAGGACTGTCTGGAGGTAAATGGAATAATCTAAAATGGTATTCTATATATGCTCTAAATGGAGCATATAGAATGCCATAAAAAGAAAAATCTGTCAAGAGAAAGAAAAGAATTTGCCAAAGGAAAGAAGAAAAAGGAGAAAGAGGATGGAAAAATGGAGTGCTTCTGCTTTGCTGAGAAAGTGGGATTTATCGGATATAGAGGTGACAGGGCGTTTTCATGCGGATACGGTAAGACGGATTTATCAAATTTGTTCCAAAGGCGAACAGTATATTTTAAAAGGGATACCCGCTTCTGTTCCAGAGAGTGAAATTAGCAGTAATACGGCAGTTCACCAGTTTTTGGGGAATGAACAAGGAATCGCCCCTAAGGTGATTTTGGCGGCAGATGGCTCCTGCTATGTGAAAAGTGATGGCTACTGGTTTTATTTGCTGGAATATATCGAAGGCAGAATGATGCGTGAAACAGAGGAGGATGAATTTCGCTTAGGGAAGCTTGCAAAAAAGCTTCATTCTTATCAAGAATATGTAATTCCGTCTCCAATGAGTCAAAACACCGAACGGTTTTACCGTTGGTTTCAGGAAAGGAGTTTCAAAAAGGAATTTGATAGCATTCTTCATAGCCTGCCGGATTTTTCTCATTACGATCAATGTCTGATTCATTCTGATTTAGGCCCTCATAATGCTATGATAAGAGATACGGGAGAGGCAGTGTTCATTGATTTGGATAAGACCGGAATCGGAAGCCGTTTTTTGGATCTTGGCTGAGCGTTTATCATGCAGTTTGTAGAGTTTCATCGGGAAAGCGGAGAGATGGAGTATCATTTTGGGCTGGCAAAGGCTTTTTTAGAAGGATATTATGGAGTGGAAGGGATAAGCCGTGAGGAATATGAGTTGATATGGAAGGGAGCTGTCTATATGCACATCGCATATATGAATTGTTACGGTCCAGATGCAGTAGAGGATTTATGGCGCATATTACTTTTTGGGATGCAGCAAAAGGAAACGCTTTATAAGAGGTATCTGCTTGACCAAAAACCTGCGGTTGACGGGTGTAAAAAAAAATAGTATAGTAAAAGAAAAGAGAGGTACATGATGTGAATCAAACAAAAAATACGATGAAAATAACGATTCCAGAGGAGCAGCTTTGGGAAAATCTGAACATTTCCAACGATTTTATGTTTGCTAAGGTGATGCGCAATCCGGAATTGTGTAAGGAAATGTTGGAGCGATTGTTAGATATTCAGATTGATCATATTGAATATCCGGAAGAGCAAAAGGTGATTGATATTTCAAAGGACAGTAAAAGCGTACGTTTGGATGTTTATCTGAAGGATGAGCAAGGTACTGTTTACAACATAGAAATTCAAACCACAAATAAAAAAAACCTTCGCAAAAGAACAAGGTATTATGCTGGAATGATAGACCTGAACGCAATTGAAAAAGGAGCGGATTACAGTGAACTGCCGCAAAGCTTTGTTATTTTTATCTGTACCTTTGATACATTTGGGAAGGGACGATGGAGATATACCTTTGAGAATATATGTAAAGAAGAACATGAGGTGCGTTTAGAGGATGGTACAGCTAAAATTTTCTTTAATACGACAGGAACCAAAGGAAATATTAGTGAAGCTACAAAGAATGTCTTGAAATTTATAGAAAATAATACAGCAGAAGACGGTTTCACAGAAAAACTGGCAAGGGAAGTCCGGAAAATCAAAGAAAATAAGGAATGGCAGGTGGAATATATGACATTATTGATGCGAGAACGGGAAAAATATAAGGAAGGCGTGGCGGAAGGAAGAGCGGAAGGAAGAGCCGAGGGTGAAATAAAGGGTATTGTAGAAACCTATGAGGATTTGGGCTTTTCGTTTCAGGAAGCCGTTAAGCGAATTGCTGAAAAGTTTGGCTTTTCCGTACAGCAGTCGGAGGAAGAGGTTCATAAATACTGGATTTGAAAAGATTTGCTGCAGAGTAAAGAAAAAGAGAGGTACGGAATGTGAGTCAAACAAAAAATAACATAAAAATCATGATACCAGAGGAGCAGCTTTGGGAAAATCTGAACATTTCCAACGATTTTATGTTTGCTAAGGTGATGCGCAATCCGGAATTGTGTAAGGAAATGTTGGAGCGATTGTTAGATATTCAGATTGATCATATTGAATATCCGGAAGAGCAAAAGGTGATTGATATTTCAAAGGACAGTAAAAGCGTACGTTTGGATGTTTATCTGAAGGATGAAAAAGGTACTGTCTACAACATAGAAATTCAAACTACAAATAAGAAAAACCTTCCGAAAAGAACCAGATATTATGCTGGAATGATAGACCTGAATGCAATCGAAAAAGGAGCCGATTACACGGAACTGCCGCAAAGCTTTGTTATTTTTATCTGTACCTTTGATGCGTTTGGAAAAGGATTGTGGAGATATACCTTTGAAAATAGGTGCAAAGAAGATAATACTCTACTTTTAAAAGATGGTACAGCTAAGATTTTCTTTAATACGACGGGAATCAAAGGCAATATCAGCGAAGATACCAAAAATATCCTAAAATTTATAGAAAATAATACAACAGAAGACGATTTCACAGAGAAACTGGCACAGGAAGTCCAGAAAATCAAGAAAAATAAGGAATGGCAGGTGGAATATATGACGTTACTTATGCGGGAACGGGAGAAATATAAAGAAGGCGTGGCTGAGGGTGAAATAAAGGGTATTGTGGAAACCTATGAAGACTTAGGCTTTTCGTTTCAGGAAACTGTTAATCGAATTGCTGAAAAGTTTGGCTTTTCCGTACAGCAGTCAGAGGAAGAGGTTCATAAGTACTGGGTTTAAAAAGACTATCACTATAAAAAGACCGGAATCGGAAGCCATTTTTTGGATCTTGGCTGGGCATTTATCATGCAGTTTGTAGAACTTCAGTAAAGAAAGTAAGGAAAACCAGGAATTTATTCATAGAAGGGGGATAAACATGGAAGTAGCAAAGATTTCCAGCAAAGGCCAGATTACCATACCAGTATCAGTAAGGAACAAGCTGAAACTGAAAACAGGTGATAAAATCGTGATTATGGAAGAAAACGGAAGGTTCTATTTTGAAAACTCCGCAATGCTGGCATTCAAAAGAGCAGAGGAAGTATTTGCCGGGGAGGCAGAAAAAGCGGGTTTTCACACAGAGGAAGAAATGCAGGACTATATGAAGGAAATCCGAAAGGAAGTAAGGGGGTATTAGTTTGCGGGTAATGATTGATACCAACATTTTTATTTCCATGATTTTCTTTCCGTCTGCACAAACAAGGGACCTTGCAAAACGGCTGGCAGATAACCACCAGATTGTAGTATGTGATTATGTCATAGAGGAGCTTCGTCTGGTGACTGATCGTAAATTTTTTTGAAAAAGAAATTCCTTGACCGTTTTTTCCTTGAACTGCCGTTTGAGCTTGTTTATACACCAAAGACATTGGAACCTGACGAATTTCCTGAGATGAGGGATAGAAAGGATACACCAATATTGGCAACCGCTATCATGGAGGGTGTTGATATCTTTCTGACTGGGGATAAGGATTTTCTGGTTCTTGATGTGGAAATTCCAGAAATTCTTACAATGGCGGAATTTTTAGAAAAATATTGAACTGCGCGGCAGACAGCATCCTGCTTATATAAATACCCGTTCTCCGACCAGATCTTAATCCACGCCCAGAACCCAAAGTCCACCGCAGTCGCAGACTTTGACATCTGGACAAAGAAAATGCGCCGTTAAGCGAATTGCTGAAAAGTTTGGCTTTTCCGTACAGCAGTCAGAGGAAGAGGTTCATAAGTACTGGGTTTAAAAAGACTATCACTATCAGGAAATTCTGGTAGTGATAGCCAAAAGGAAACCTATCGTTAATCTTTCGGTGCGCGCCAGCTAAAGTGAGGCGTTTTTCGGAACCATTGTGGAAACATCGTATTTTGTCGTTCTGCCTCTGTTTTCGGAAGCTGCAGCGTGACGGGCAGCACTCTCGGCTGAGGCGCTTTTTCACGGCAGAAATGCTGATACAAAAAGTCAGCAATGGCAATCCAGTCCAAGTAGGAAAACTGATGTCCGCCTTCCCGGAAAAACATTGCATTGTTATTTTCTGCACCAAGAAAGCGATAAACCTCAGAGGAGGCTCTCCAGATAAGCTGAATACCATAAGGATTTGCCCATTCATCGTCCAGAGAATCTGTAGTCAGCAAAGGACGGGGAGCGATGAGCGTCCGGGCAAAGTGCATATCAAACGGCAGATGGTTTTCCCGTCCAAGCTTGCCGTTTAAGGAAATATCTATATGCGTCAGGAGGGCTTTCATCGCTTCTTCCATTGTTTTAGCTGTCAGGACGGCAGAGAGAGCGGATTCCTCCAGAGGAGGACGGTTGTAAGCGCTGCCAAAGGAGCGAAGCTCATCTGCCCACCAGTAGGCAAACATTTGACTCATGCTGCCGATGGTTTCCTGCGTTCCATCGCCTTCTCCCAGCCGTCCGCCCAGGTAACGGAAGCTGCCGGATCCGCCGCAGCCCGAACCGCCAGGCGCGCAAAGGGTAATCCGTTCGTCATAAATAGCAGCACAGAGCGCTACCTTACCGTTGCGGGAGTATCCTGTAGCGGCTATTTTTTTAGTATCAACAAAGGGCTGTGTTTCCAGATAGTCGATGATACGGCTATAACCCCACGCCCAGACTGCTATCGCACGCCAGCGATAACCTGGATAGGCCTTTAAACAAGGACTTTGCTCATAAAAAGCATAGCTGTCTGTGCCAAGCTGTTCTTTGCAAAAGCGCACCAGAATAATCCCGTGCTGCAGCAGTTCTTCTGTAATAGGACACGTATCCTTTTCTCCAAAGTCATTCCAAATCAAGACAGGATGCGGCTCATTGTCCGCTGGACGTATCAGTTCAAACTCCAGGGACAGAGCTTGTTCCGGCCCGAATTTAAGTACAATTTTTTCAGATAAGGCGTTTGTTAATTCTGTCGAGGAAAGGATGCTTCCTGTCACCGGTCCGGGATCGGACGGCATCTCTCCGTATAAATAATGCGCCAGCATAGCCTTTAAGTAAGCGCGCTGTTCCTCCCACTCCTCTGGGGTTTGAACCAGGGAACCATCCGGTCTGGAAAAAGGGTTGGGAAGCTCGGATAAAGGCGGTAATTTGTCACAAGGTAAAAAAGAATAGGACTGCATGTTGTTCTCCTTTCCATTCATGCTCTGACGTTTTTATGAATAAGGGTTTTTGTTTAGTATATGGTACAAGCCTCAAAAATGCAAGGATGAATATTCCTGCGCCAAAACTGATATAATGGTAAAAAGCGAGCGGAAGCGAGAAAAATATGGGACAGAATCAGCGAGACGGGGGATGGCAGGGACAGAGCAATGACAGGATAGAGCCTGTATTGCGGGCGATTGACAGTCATAGCAGGCAGGAAAGCTATGCGGCAGAGCCGGACAGGAGAGCCGCTTGGAATCCAAACAGAGCTGCAGCAGTCAGTGGAAAGGAGAGCCTACGGCACGCCTTGATTCAGGCAAACAAGAGGAAAGGACGGAGAACGCATCGGATAAAATTAAACAAAACCGCTTTTCCAAAACGGACTGCTGCCAAACGAACCTGGAAGGAAGGGGAACAAAATACCGAGAAGCTCATAAAAAAGGGGATTGTCAGATTTAAGGAAATCGGCAGCAAAACAGCCGGAAACAAAACGACCGACAATAAGACAGAGGGGAGTAGAAGAGGCAGAGGCGGAATCAAGGTGGCAGTTGCAGCAGCCTGTTTCCTTTCTTTGTTTTTTGCAGGAAGGGGAATCGGCTATGTAACGGAGGGAACCGTTCCGACCTCTGCAGAGCTGCTGGCGCAGACAGATAACTGGGGATTGGGCTTTGGTGCAGAAGGGGCGCAGCCTGCCGGAAATGTTTCCGCCGCAGAGCTGGCACAATACGATGCCTGGTATGTAGGGGATGCAAAGGAAAAGGTGATTTATCTTACCTTTGATGCAGGATATGAAAACGGAAATACAGAACCAATCTTAGACGCCTTAAAAAAACATCATGCCTCGGCCACCTTTTTTGTAGTAGGGCATTATCTGGAAACTGCCCCGGAGCTAATCAAACGGATGGTGGCGGAGGGGCATACGGTAGGAAATCATACCTGGCATCATCCAGATATGTCTTCGATTTCTTCTAAGGAGACGTTTTCTGAGGAAATGAGCATGGTAGAGGCAAAGTATAAGGAACTGACCGGAGAGGAAATGGTAAAATTTTACCGCCCGCCTCAGGGAAAATACAATTTAGATAATCTGAAAATGGCGCAGGAGCTGGGATATCAGACCTTTTTCTGGAGCCTGGCGTATGTAGACTGGTATCAGGAAAAGCAGCCTTCTCATGAAGAGGCCTTTGAAAAACTGACCAAACGGATTCATCCGGGAGCAATCGTTTTGCTTCATAGTACTTCTAAAACAAACGGAGAGATTTTAGATGAACTGCTGACCAAATGGGAAGGAATGGGTTATACGTTCCGTCCGCTTTCAGCTCTGGCCAAAGAAGAGAAGCCAACCGGCAGTCCGGCCAGCAGTGACGGGACGATAGAGATCTATTCCGGGAAAGAAGAAAGCAAAAAGAAAGAGTCCGATACGGGCGATGGAACAATCACGCAATAAAGAAAACGAAAATGGAGAAGCTAACGTATCCAGGTGTGAAGGGTCTTCTATGAGAAAGAAACAATCATAGAAGGCCTTTTTCCTGCTACGAGAAAAAATTTGACATGGTCAATGCTTCTTTATTGACATTCCCCATGCCGAAAGGCAAGGGATTCTTGCTACCTGCCGAAGTGTATCGGCTGACCAGTCCATTTCTGGTAGGGCGCAGTGCAAGGTATGGGTGTGCCATCACCCTTCCCAGGGCAGAGCCTATAGCTCCCAGGGCAGATATGCTGTCACCACATATCTCAGTTCTATTGGACGATGAATATTTTACGCATCTATCGGTTTTTAGCTGCAACCACCTATATTCAATTTGCACAGAACAGATGTGTTGATTTCTATAGCGCAGACCACTACGCTCTTAGTGTTTTAAAGATTTGTTCTTGTCTGTAGTGATAGAATAGCTTATATGTGGTGTTTTGTCAAGTTTTTGATGTGTGCCTGATATCCCCATAGCTAAAGCCAGAGGCTTTACGGCATATTTTGGTGAAATATTTGCAACTGACAGGGAAAGAGTCTGCGAATGAACTATTGGATACACGAGGCAGAAACCGATGAAGAGATTTAGAAGAAACATAGTTCCGATGAATAATCCAAATGAAAACAGAAGAAACTAAAGAAAGAAATGAGATAGGCAAAGGAGGATGGCACATTGAGTAGGATGTTGGGCAAGCAAAGCATGGTGTTTCAGACGATGCCTTGTATTACCGGATATGGAAATGTGGTAGGGAAAAAAGAGAAGGAAGGGCCGTTGGGAGAATTATTTGATGCGGCAGTCGAAGAGGAAATGGCAGGCGGCGATAACTGGGAGGAGGCAGAGAGCAACCTGCAGGTAATGGCAGCGGATATGGCCATTAAAAGGGCAGGGATTGCCAGAAGTGATTTACGGTATTTATTGGCCGGAGATTTGCTTGGACAGCTAATTGCCACTTCTTTTGGAATGAAGGATTTTGGGGTGCCGCTATTTGGTCTGTATGGAGCCTGCTCGACAATGGGAGAGGCCGCTTCCTTAGGAGCCGTGCTGGTGGACGGCGGTTATGCAGATCGGGTCATGGCTTTGACCTCCAGCCATTTTGCCAGTGCGGAAAAGCAGTTCCGCTTTCCGTTAGGATATGGGAACCAGAGGCCGATGTCTGCAACCTGGACGGTGACAGGAAGCGCAGCACTGGTGATAGAAGAGAAAAAAGAAAAAAGCAGCAAGGATATCCGGATCAAGGGAATTACGACAGGGAAGATTGTGGATTATGGGATTAAGGATTCGATGAATATGGGGGCGGCGATGGCTCCGGCTGCAGCGGATTTGATTGAACGTCATTTAAAAGATTTCGGTGTAGAGCCAGAGCAGTATGACCGGATTATTACCGGGGATTTGGGATATGTCGGACAGGAAATTTTATTGGATTTGCTGGGACAAAAGGGAATTGATATCAGCCGCTGCCATATGGACTGCGGGATCGAGATTTTTGACCGGGAGACGCAGGATACCCATTCCGGCGGAAGCGGATGCGCCTGCAGCGGTGTCACTCTGACTGCCTATGTGTTCCGGAAAATGAAGGCAGGAGAATGGAAGCGGGTTTTGTTTGTCCCAACCGGAGCCCTGCTTTCTCAGGTAAGCTTTAACGAAGGGCAAAGCGTGCCGGGAATTGCTCATGGAATTGTCCTGGAATGTGAATAAAAAAGAAGGGAGCAGGCTTTTATGGAGTATCTGAAAGCATTTGTCATCGGAGGACTGATTTGCCTGGTAGTACAAATTTTTATGGATAAAACGAAGCTGATGCCAGGGCGGATCATGGTGCTGCTGGTGGTGACAGGCTGCATATTAGGCGCCGTAGGCGTTTACCAGCCGTTTGCAGAATGGGCAGGAGCAGGAGCCAGTGTACCCTTGATTGGGTTTGGCAATAACCTGATGAAAGGGGTAAAAGCAGCCGTAGATGAGAGAGGCTTTATCGGGATTTTTGAAGGAGGTTTAAAGGCCTCGGCAGTCGGTATTTCCGCTGCCCTGATCTTTGGGTATCTGGCCTCGTTTTTATTTGAGCCGAAGATGAAAAAATAATTTTTGCGGAAATAAAAAGCAGGGCCCGCTTTTTATATCAATATAGCAGAGAGCGCGGAAACGCGCTCTCTTTTAATCCTATAGAATCATCTTGCATGACTGGCATAAAACACCTGCATAAGCTCCCTCCGCTTCGTTTGAACGGAAAAGGAAATATCTGATAAAAATGGACGGTGGACAGTAGAAAGGGGTTGTGGTATGATAAAGATAACGTAGCTACCAGAGGTTGATATAACAAAGGGGATATAACAAGGGGGAGTAAGAATGAAACGGGGAAAAGAAGCTTGGCCGTTGGTTCTGCTGCCGGTATCTGTCCTGCTCCTGGCTTTGGCAAGGTCGAGTCCTTTTTTTGCAGAGGAGATTTTTGCCCGGCGGATTTATCGGGTGTGTTCGGTAGTTTTAAACCGGATAACCGGCCTGGTTCCGTTTTCGGTAGCAGAATTATTGCTGGCGGTGCTGCTTTTTTCCGGTTTGTTTTTTTTCGGGAGGCTGATAGCGCGCTTGATTCGTGGAAAGCAAGGGAAGGAGGCAGTGCCGCATATTCGGATGATAGGCGGATTTGTTTTGCATCTGGCCTGCTTTTTCTCGGTCGTGCTGTTTTTATTTGTGTTTTTTTGCGGCATCAATTATGAAAGGTATCCGTTTTCGTATTACAGCGGCCTGCAGCTAGAAAGGTCTGATAAGCAGGAGCTTTATGAGCTGTGTGTTTCCCTGGCAAAACGGGCGGGGGCTGCCAGAGAAGAGAGCATGGAAAAGGACGAACGGGCAGCTTGGAGGGCTGGCGGCTCAGGCAATGGCGGCGCTTGGCAGGGAATATCCGGTGCTGGCAGGAGCCTATACAAAGCCAAAGCCTGTGTTCTTTTCCCGTTTTCTGTCTATGGGGGAGACGACAGGGATTTTTATTCCGTTTACGATGGAGGCAAATGTCAACGTAGACTGTACGGATTTTACGATACCGGCAACGATGTGTCATGAATTGTCTCATTTGCGCGGATTTATGAGGGAGGATGAGGCGAATTACATCGCGTATTTGGCCTGTCAGGCCTCCGAGGAGCCGTACCTTCGTTACAGCGGTCTGATGCTGGCGCTGGTTTACAGTGCGAATCAGCTTTACCGGGAGGATCCGGATCTGTACTGGAGGCTGCGGGAGTATTACAGCGACGGGATGGTAGAGGATTTCAGGCGGGATTCAGAGTATTGGAGTCAATTTGAGAATACGGTAATCAGTACGGCGGCCAATATGGCAAACGATACCTATTTAAAGGCCAACCGGCAGAATGACGGAACAAAAAGCTACGGCAGAATGGTGGATTTGCTGTTAGCAGAATACAGAAAGGAAAAGGGGAATCAGAATGGAACGGATTAAAGTGAAGTATTTTACGGATAAAATTGAAAAGCTGCGTTATATTGACGGAAAATCAGACTGGATCGATCTGCGGGCGGCAGAAGGGATGACGTTAAAAAAAGGGGAATTTCGGCTGATTCCGCTGGGGATTGCGATAGAGCTTCCTAAAGGGTACGAGGCTCATGTTGTGCCACGGAGCAGTACATATAAAAATTTCGGACTCATTCAGACGAATCATATGGGTGTGATCGATGAAAGCTATTGTGGGGACGGAGATCAATGGTATGTACCGATGTTAGCAGTACGCGATACCGAAATCCAGGTAAACGACCGGATTTGCCAGTTCCGGATTATGGAGCATCAGCCGCAGCTTGTGTTTGAAGAGGTAGAGCATCTGGAGTGTCCGGATCGCGGCGGCTTTGGAAGCAGCGGAAGAGCTTAATGCGGAGTCGTCTGCTCCTGCTTATAAAGCAGATAATAGGTATAGCGTTTGAGTTCCTGGATGCTATCGGTATCAAGCTGCTGATAGAGGTTGAAGAATTCGACGATATCTTTGTCAAGCACCTCTCCGCCTACAGGCAGATAGGCATCGGACATTCCTAATAAATAGTCGCAGGATACATCAAAATAGCGCGATAGGGCAACCAGTTTTTCAAGAGATGGTTCGTTTCGCTTGGATTCATAGTTGGATATGGCGGTTGGCTTTAAGCCGAGTACGCCGGCCAGCTCTCCCTGCGTCAGCTTGTGCCTTTGGCGGAGCTGACGGAGTCTTATATGGAAATTCATGGATAACATGCCTCCTTGGTCTGATGTTCCTGCCTATTATAGTATGAACGATATGGGGTGTCAATAAGAAAATAGAAGGATTGCAAAGAGGAGGTTGCGTTGTGCGGGAGGATTACCAGAAAACGCTGTGGAAATGGGGAGATCCCATCTTGGGGCTATTGCGCTTATGGTATAAGGGGTTTGCCGGATTTTTTCCGGTATTGTTTTTAGAACAGCTAGTGGTCGGCGGTATTTTGTGGCCCTTGATTGATGCTTCTTTGAAGCTTGCCTTAAAGCTTTCCGGCTATAGCTATCTGACACTGCAAAATATCCGGGGCTTTTTGGAAAAGCCTGCCGCCTGGCTGTTTTGCTTGCTATGGCTTTCTGTGTTTTCTTTGGTTTTTTTGCTGGAACAGATGGTGGCGACATACTATTTCCATTTAAAAGAGCAAGGAATGGAATTCCGTATGGTCGATATGCTGCATTCGATGCTGTATGCCCTGCGTCATCCGTTAAAAAGAAGGCTTGGAAGACTGTTACCTGTGGCGCTGCTGCAGCGTCTGTTGTCCTGCGCGGTGGTGTTTGGCTATATGTTAATCAAGCTGCGGATTCCGAACAACCTGTGGACCGATTTAAAGAAAATGCTGCCGGAGCTGCTTTTGGTGCTGGCAGTCGGCCTGTTTTTGTTTCTCTGCGGCTTTTTCAGGCTGTTTTATAGTCAGTATTTTATGATAGAGGGATTGTCCGGAGGAGAAAGCGCAAAGCGAGGGAGAAGGCTGCTGCGCCGTAACCGGCTTCGAACCTTTTTGTTTTATCTGCTGCTGATGGGGATTGTAGCAGTATGTTCCTTTTTATTTTATTTGCTGCTCATGATTGTCGTGGCAGTTGTGTTAAAGGTGGTTATGAAGGATCGTTATATTTTGGCAAAGTTTCTTGCTATGTACGATTCTCTTAATTTATTGGTCGCCTTTTTGATTGGGGTGTTCTCTACGTATCTGTTCCAGGGGATGGTGACACACTTATTTTATCAATATAAGGACGAGAGGGATGAACTGACCGCAGCAGAGCTGGCTTATGGCTATATCGAAAAAACGCAGATGAAGCGCTATATTATCCTGGTACGAATTTTGGCAGTGCTGGTGCTGTTGGTGGCGGTTTTTTCCGTCTGGAACATTGCCAGAAACGGAACCTTTCAGGCAGGGGAGCTTCTGCCGGTGACACAGATTACGGCGCATCGGGGTCAGTCGGTGGAGGCGCCGGAAAACACGCTTCCGGCCTTGGAGCAGGCTATCGCACAGGCGGCGGATTATGCAGAAATCGACGTGCGGCAGACAGCGGACGGCGTCGTGGTGCTGATGCACGATTTAAGCTTAAAACGGATTTGCGGGGTTTCTAAAAATGTCAATCAGATGACGTACGAGGAGCTTCAGCAGTTGGATGCAGGAGCCTGGTTTTCCAAGGAATATCAGGGAACAAGGATACCGACCTTAGAAGAGGCGATGGAGCTGTGCAAGGGGAGCATGAACTTAAATATCGAAATCAAAACGGCAGGAGATACCGATACCCTGACAAAAAAGGTGGCGGAGCTGATTGAACGGTATGATTTTGAAAAACAGTGTGTGATTAGCTCTACGGATTATAAGGCCTTGCTGGCGATGAAGGAATGGAATGAAAATGTGCGGACAGGCTTTATTATGTCTATGGCATATGGGAATTATTATGACAAGGACGGAATTGACTTTTTCAGCATCAAATCCGGTTTTGTAACGCAGTCTACGGTAGACCGCCTGCATCAGTCCGGGCAGGAAATTCACGTCTGGACGGTGAACACACGAGCCGAATTACAGCGGGTGCGGAACCTAGGAGTAGACAATGTGATAACGGATGATGTCCTGCTGGCGCGCCAGGTTTGCTTCCATGATATGGAAGGTGCCTTCCGTGGGATTTTACGTGCTATCTTAAAAGTTGACAATTAGCAGGACAACGTGTAAACTAGGGATAAGATACAGATGCTTTCTGTAGGACGGACAAATAGGAGGATATGAGAATGGCAGAATTGAAGGCCGAATATGTAAACGCGTTTATCATGGCGACACATAGCTTATTGACGCAGATGTGTATGATTGCAGAGGTGAAGGTAGGAAAGCCAAGTCTGGAGCCTGTGAAGTTTCCGGAAGAGACTTCTTTGATTTTAATAGGCTTAACCGGAGAGATTACGGGGCATGTGATGCTGGTATTCCCGGAATCTACCGCACTGGATATTATCAGCAAAATGACTATGATGCCAGCGACGGAAATCAACGATCTGGGAATCAGTGCGATCAGTGAGCTGGGTAATATGATCATGGGAAACGCTTCGATCCTGCTTTCTTCCCAAAATGTTTTGATAGATATTACACCGCCGAGCTATTTTCAGGGAAGCATGAGCATGGCCGGAGGAGGGAAGCGGCTTTGTATTCCGTTGACCTATGAGGACGGAAAGATGTTAGAGCTTGGCCTGGAGTTAAAGGTGACGTAAAAAAGAGATAAGACACGCTGTATCTGCATAAATAAAAATAAGAAAAGCAAAAAAGCGGGATACAGATGGACGAACGGATAGAATTGATTCTTCAATATGTAGGAGAACTGGGATATATACAGGAGGAACTGGGTTTTTCGGCAGTGGAGCTGCTAGGAGGCTATGCCGTGATCCAAATAGAGCCGGAAAAGATCGAAAGGTTAAAAGATTATCCGGAAATTGTCTATGTTGAGACTCCGAAAAGGCTGTTTTTTGAAGTGAATGAAGGAAGGGCGGAATCTTGTATCCGGGAGGTACAGGCTCCGTCCTTTTCTTCGGCGGGACTAGATGGCTCCGGGGTGCTGCTGGCGGTGATTGACAGCGGGATCGACTATTTCCACCCGGATTTTCGCAGAGAGGATGGACAGACGCGGATTAGCCTGCTGTGGGATCAGTCTGTCCGGGAAGGGCAGCAGGGGCTGGGAAATGCTTACTTAGGTGATCCGACTCTGGGCTATGTCTATACAGCAGAGGAAATCAATCAGGCGCTTTTTGCCGAAAGCAGGCAGGAGGGTCTGCGTCTGGTGCCGAGCCAGGACATCAGTGGGCATGGCACGCATGTGGCAGGAATTGCAGCAGGAAACGGAAGGGCATCTGGGGGGCGATATCGTGGAGTGGCGTATCAAAGTGAGCTGATCGTTGTAAAATTGGGAAAATCAGTAGGAAATGCTTATCCGCAGACAGCGGGGCTGATGGAAGCAGTGGATTTTTCGATACGGGCAGCGATAGAGAAAAGGCTTCCCGTAGCGATCAACATTAGCTTTGGCAATAACAACGGTTCTCATAATGGTAGAAGCATTCTGGAAAGCTATCTTTCTACGGCCGCCGAGGTATGGAAAACCAGTATCGTGATCGGAACTGGTAACGAGGGAACATTAGGCAGGCATCAGGGAGGCTTTTTAAGGGAGGAGGCTTATTTAGAACTTTCGGTTTCCGGGATAGAGGGACAGGTAGAGCTTTGGCTGTGGAAAAACTATTTTGACCGATTTCAGATCGAATTGATTGCCCCAGACGGACAAAGAAGCGGAGGACTGATCCGGCAAGAGGAGGAAGCAGAAGCGATCTGGTCAAAAAC
This sequence comes from uncultured Lachnospiraceae bacterium, assembly GCA_949155905.1. Taxonomy (GTDB): domain Bacteria; phylum Bacillota; class Clostridia; order Lachnospirales; family Lachnospiraceae; genus MGBC131033. Next base: position 3,691 of record CASCWU010000065.1, on the reverse strand, counting down.
CTATCGTCTGGGCGGCAGGCGGATTCAGATGCTTTACCAGGGACCGACCCCTTATAATCCTCTTGGACTTTTGCAGTTTCAACTCTTTCCAGAGAGTGATTCCCTAGAAGGGCTGTGGCGGATTCATCTGACGCCAGAGCGGATTGTCACCGGGGAGTATGATGTCTGGCTGAGCAGTGCCTTAGCCAGCGCCGAAACCCATTTCCTGGTAGCGGCTGAAAGCCGGAGCCTGACCATTCCATCGACGGCCAGGCTGCCGATAGCGGTAGGGGCTTATGACGGCAGAACAGGAGCGACTGCGTATTTTTCCGGCAGAGGATATCCAAGAGGGAGCATCCCGGGCGGAAGCAGCGTCAAACCGGATTTGTCCGCACCGGGGACGGATATTATGTCGGCCTCGCCAGGCGGAGGCTATACGGTGCGCAGCGGCACCTCTATGGCCACTCCGTTTGTCACAGGGGCAGCCGCTCTGCTGCTGCAGTGGGGGATTGCCGAGGGACATGACCAAAGCCTGTACGGGCAGCGCCTGAAGGCCTTTTTGCAAAGAGGAGCGAAACGGCAGGCGAGCATGGAATATCCAAACGAACAGGAGGGCTGGGGACGGCTCTGTCTTAGGGATAGCCTGCCAAGGTGAACAGAGTCAGTTTGCGACATACATCTGCCGGTACGGATTTTTGCTGTCCGGCAGCACGGTCGTAAACTCCGCCTGCAACAGTTCCTCGGTATCGCAGCCAAACAGCCTGCCGTATTCCAGGGCGAGCGGGCGGATTTCTGCTAATTCCTGTGGGCTGCTTTTCCGTACTGTCACCTGCCCAGGGAAGCGGATGCGGCTGCAGTCCCCGCGCAGGAACATTTTCCCGCCGTGCATCCCAGTGCCGGGGAAATTGCCGACGATTGGATGTGTTTTCCCTTGCTCGGACAGGTTCCGGCCTAATACCAGGATCGTGCCTCCGGCCTGGTATTCCCCTAAAAAGCTTCCGGCAAAGCCGCCGATGATTAGGGCAGGAGTTTTGTCCCCGTAGGCCTTCATATGGATCCCTGCCCGGTATCCAGCGTTGTCCCGGACAAAAATCTGCCCGCCCCGCATGGCGTACCCGGCGGCGTCTCCAATGCTGCCGTAGACGACGATTTTTCCTTCGTTCATCGTGTCGCCGACGGCGTCCTGGGCGTTGGCCTGTACGGTAATCGAGGCTCCGTTTAAATAAGCGCCCAGCGCGTTGCCGGGAATTCCTTCTATGGTGATATGCTTACCGGACATCCCGGCGGCGATAAAACGCTGCCCGCAGCAGCCGGTGAGGCGGTATTCCCGGTGATTTTTACGGAGCTTACCGTTTAGCTCCTGGTAGCCTAGTTCCCTGCAATCTATCGTAATCATAATGCGATGCTCCTTTCTACTCCCCGGCATGGGAAATCCCTAAAATCTGCAGCTCTTTTTCCGTCAATCCAATTCCCCGCAGCATAAAGCGGTTGCCACGCAAGGCTTCAATCGAATTGATTCCCATACCGCCCATCAGCTCCTTGATTTCATGCTTCCAGGCGGTCAGCAGGTTGACGAGACGTTCGCTTCCCTGGATCGGATCCAGGCGTTTGACTAACTCCGGGTTCTGGGTGGCGATGCCCCAGCTGCACGTTCCGCTCTGGCAGGTACGGCATAGATGGCAGCCCAGGGCAAGGAGGGCTGCAGTTGCGATATAGCAGGCATCCGCACCTAAGGCAATGGCCTTTACGACGTCCGCTGCGCTGCGGATGCTGCCGCCAATGATTAAGGACACCTTGTCCCGGATGCCTTCCTCCCGGAGCCTGGTATCGACGGCGGCCAGAGCCAGCTCTACCGGAATCCCGACGTTGTCCCGGATCCGGGTAGGAGCTGCTCCGGTGCCGCCGCGGAAGCCGTCGATGGCGATGATATCCGCCCCGCTGCGGGCGATGCCGCTGGCGATGGCCGCGATGTTATGGACGGCGGCGACCTTGACGATGACCGGCTTTTGGTATTCGGTTGCTTCTTTTAAAGAAAAAATAAGCTGACGCAGGTCTTCAATTGAATAAATATCGTGATGAGGAGCCGGAGAAATGGCGTCTGAGCCCTCCGGGATCATCCGGGTACGGGAAACGTCTCCGACGATTTTTTTTCCAGGAAGATGCCCGCCGATCCCAGGCTTTGCTCCCTGTCCCATTTTAATTTCAATGGCTGTCCCGGCGTTTAAATAGGCCTCATGGACGCCGAACCGCCCGGAAGCGACCTGGACAATCGTATTGTCGCCGTAGCAGTAAAAATCCTCGTGCAGCCCGCCCTCTCCGGTGTTGTATAAAATTCCCAGACGGGAGGCAGCTCTGGCCAGGGCTTCGTGTGCGTTGTAGCTGATCGAGCCATAGCTCATAGCGGAAAACATCACCGGCATAGAAAGCTCAATTTGCGGAGGCAACTCACAGATCAGCCGCCCATCCTCCGCCCGTGTGATGTTTTGCGGCCTCTGTCCTAAAAACACGCGGGTTTCCATCGGCTCCCGCAGCGGATCGATTGGCGGGTTCGTCACCTGGGAGGCGTTGATTAGGATACGGTTCCAGTAGACCGGAAGCGGCTTGGGATTGCCCATCGAAGAGAGCAGGACGCCGCCGCTGCCTGCCTGTTTGTAAATTTCTTTTATTGTATCGTTCGGCCAGTTGGCGTTTTCCCGCAGACAGTTGTCGCTTTTTACGATTTTGATGGCTCGTGCAGGGCAGAAGGAAACACAGCGCTGGCAGTTGACGCAGCTTCGTTCGTCGCTGATCATTCTGGAGCCTTCCGGATCGAAGCAATGTACCCCGTTAGCGCACTGTCGCTCGCAGATCCGGCAGGCGTTGCAACGGCTTTCGTTACGGACGATTTCAAATTCTGGATAGATAAAATCAAGTCCCATGTTCTTTCATCCTTTCTTTTGGAAACCTTGTTTCTTATCATTTTGAAATGCTTATTTTTTTGTCGTTCTCTATGCACAACCTCATGCAGAGGAACTATGCCGTTAAAGTGGCGTATGGAGCACGGCGAGGTGCAATTGTTCCTCTCTGCTCGATTCCTATTTTATACCGACGGCTTAAAAGGCGATACCCGGATGATGACCGGTTCGCCGCCGGACGGAGCCCAGATTTGTTCCGCTTCCGGCTCCATGGCGCGGATCGCCGCTTCCTCGCTGGCAATGTAGACCTTATCGTCCTTTTCCCCGACGACCATTGAACGGAGCTTTAAGCGGTCGTTTAAGGCCATCAGCCCGCCCTGAAAGCCGAATACAATCGAGAATGGCCCCGTGATAAGCAGACTTGGGAACATCCGGCGAAGGTAGGAAAGGCGCTGGCGTTCCTCCGGATCGTCTTTGCTTTCAATGGTAGTCCAGAAAGGGGCAGCAATGACGTTTGCGGCTTCTTCCAGGGTAAGCCCCTGTACCCGTACCAGATAATCCATAATGTAAGTAATGACCTCAGTATCAGTCTGGAGGCTGCATTGGTAGCCGAACATTTCAATAAACCGGCGGTTCGCGTCGTAGGAGGAAATCTCCCCGTTGTGAACGACCGAATAATCCAACAGTGTAAAAGGATGTGCGCCGCCCCACCAGCCCGGTGTGTTCGTCGGGTAGCGTCCGTGCGCCGTCCAGGAATACCCCTCGTAATCCTCCAGCCGGTAGAAGACGCCGACGTCCTCCGGGAAGCCGACGGCCTT
>CASCWU010000064.1 GCA_949155905.1 uncultured Lachnospiraceae bacterium | reverse complement strand
GGCCTCCCGCTCCATCGTCCCAATAGAACCGTCTGTTGTCACCAAAATACCAATCGTCGAATGTTCCATCACCTTTTTTGTTCCCATTTCCGCTGCCTTCCGAAACGTAACCGGCTCCTCCTGCCAGGGTGTTTTTACCATCCGTTCTTTGTCGTTTTCGATGTGTCCGCCTGCTCCGTCTACCAGGTAGCCGACCGAGTCCACCAGCCGGATCTTGACCTGTACGTCGTCTGCCAGAGAAATTTCTGCGGCCTCCTTTGGAATGAATTTCGGTTCTACGGTTGTGATAATCGTCCCTTCTCCGGAAAGCGGCAGCTCGTCAATCGCCCGTTCCTTCTGATGGACGTCTGTAATACCGGGTATGACGCACAGGTTCATAAACCGTTTGATAAACGTTGATTTTCCTGTGCGGACAGGCCCTAAGACGCCCAGGTAGACCTCGCCTCCGGTACGGGTTTGGATATCCTTATATACCTGATAATTATCCATTAAAAAAATACCTCCTATTTTGAGTTCCGCATCTGCCCTACCAGTACCCATATCCGACAGAGAAATTTACAGCCGCGAAGAAATGCGTCTGTAAATTCTCTGGGGTACTGTCCGGGCAGATGCTGTTTTTTGAGTTCACCTCGGGTGGGCTTGGAACTCCCAGTTGTTAATTTATATGCAGAAGGTATTCCTTTTATGAAATTGTGTTTTCTTTTTTGTCAACTCCATTCCAGGTTCTGGTTTTCGATCCGTTTATCCCGCAGGAGCAGTTCGGAAACGGCATCCTTGGCGGATTTGCCTTGGAAGAGGACTTCGTTCACCTGTTCTACGATTGGCATTTCTATCTCGTATTTTTTAGCGAGCTTCCAGGCGGCCTTGGCACAGTGGACGCCTTCTACAACCTGGTGAACCTCCTCCATTGCTTCCTCTGGCGTTTTTCCTGTGCCGATGAGATAGCCAGCATTGTGGTTCCGGCTGTGGTGGCTTGTGCAGGTGACAATCAGATCGCCGATACCGGACAGTCCGGCAAAGGTTTCTAAGCGCCCGCCCAAGGCCATTCCCAGACGGCTGATTTCATTGATTCCGCGGGTAATGAGAGCGGCTTTTGTATTGTCCCCAAAGCCAAGTCCGTCGGCAATCCCGGCTGCAAGGGCAATGACGTTTTTGAGGGAACCTCCTAACTCGATTCCAATCACGTCTGGACTCGTATAGACCCGGAAAAATTCGGACATAAATAAATCCTGAATAAGACAGGCTGTTTTTCTTGTTCTGGCTCCAGCGACACAGGTGGTCGGCATCAGACGGCTTACCTCCTCGGCATGGCTTGGCCCAGATAGGACGGCGACATCCCCTGCGTTTCCGTTTTGGGCGCGCAGCTCTGATTCAATCACCTCTGTCAGTGTCAATAACGTACTTTCCTCGATTCCCTTTGCTACATTGACAATCGGAACCTGACGATCCAAAAACGGCGCTGCCTGCCTTGCTGTCGTTCTGACATAAGGGGAAGCTACCGCAAAAACGATAAGCTGCTTCTTTTGACAGGCATCCGCAAGACTGCCTGTCACTGCCACCTGCTCCGGCAAGACGGCGCCCGGCAGCTTATCCGGCAGTCCTCTCTCCCTTTTTAGAATTTCAACCTCTTCCTCCATAACAGACCACAATGTCACTGAGTGGCCGTTTCTTGCTAACAAAAGCGACAGGGCTGTTCCCCATGCACCTGCTCCTAATACGCCGATTTGATATTCCTTCATCTGTTTTCCTCCATGCTGTTTTCTTTTTTCTGCCCCAGCTTATTTTCTGTTCCCTGAAGCAGCCTGACGATATTGGCTCGGTGACGGAGAAAGGCCAAAAGCGTATAAGCCGCCCCAATGATCACCAAAGCCCATTTTCCTGGATAACAAATACCAATAGCAATCGGAACGCAGGTTACAGTAATCAGTGAGGCCAGCGATACATAACGAGTAATCGCGGCAATCACCAAAAAAATCGCTAACAGCACGCCTGCCATCGGTAAATGAAAGGCCAGCAGGATGCCTCCTGTAGACGCAATTCCCTTGCCTCCCTTAAAGTGCATCCAAAACGGAAAATTATGGCCTAAAATCGTAGCCAGACCGATCAAAAGGACAAAAAACTCAGTACTGAACCACCCGGTTTCTGTTCCGGGCAGGTTCTTTAAAAAATAATATTTGACTAACAGTACCGGAAGTAACGCCTTTAAAATATCGCCTGCCAGGGTGATCAGTCCGCCGGAAATCCCAGTGGTACGGAGTGCATTCGTCGCCCCCAGGTTCCCGCTTCCTTCCTTTTGGATATCAACATGCTTCATTCTGCCTACCAGATAACCAGTGGAAATACAGCCGCACAGGTAGCCGACCACAATACAAATGGCACTGTATAGGATATTCTGTTGTAATTCTGACATGAGTCTCACCTCAATGGATCTTATTTTTCTTTTCTCTCCCGGATAAAAAAGCGCAAAGGCGTCCCGGAAAAGCCAAATGCCTCTCGAATTTTATTTTCGATATAACGAGTATACGAAAAGTGCATCAGCTCTTTATCATTGACAAATATGACAAAGGTCGGCGGCTTAACGGATACCTGCGTCATGTAAAACAGCTTCAGCCTTCTCCCTTTATCGGGCGGCTGCTGCATGGCAACTGCTTCTGTCAGGATTTCGTTCAATATCCCGGTGGCCACACGCAACGAATGGTTTTGGATCACGACCTCGATCAGTTCAAACAATTTGTTCAGGCGCTGCCCTGTTTTGGCGGAAATAAAAATATATTCTGCATACGGCAGAAAAGATAATACCTCTTTCATCCGTCTGGTATGCTCATAAATCGTTTTATCATCCTTTTCAATCGCATCCCATTTGTTGACGGCTACAATCATGCCCTTTCCCCGTTCATGGGCAATCCCGGCAATCTTTGCGTCCTGCTCCGTTACGCCCTCTGTCGCATCGATCACCAAGACGACAATATCTGCCCGTTCGACAGCCATCACCGTCCGAATGATAGAAAACCGTTCTAGCTCCTCTTTTACCTTGCTTTTCCGGCGCAGCCCGGCTGTGTCAATAAAAACATATTCTTTGTCCTGGTAGGTTACTGCCGTATCAATCGCATCTCTTGTCGTTCCTGCCACATCCGATACAATAACGCGATCCTCTCCCAACAGCCTGTTGATAATAGAAGATTTCCCCACGTTCGGCTTTCCGACAACGGCAATCCTCGGACGCTCGTCCTCCTCCGCTTCTTCTCCTGCCTCCGGAAAGAAGCGGATCACCTCATCCAGCAAATCTCCCAGTCCTAATTTATTGGCGGAGGAAATCGGATAAGGCTCTCCGATCCCAAGGTTATAAAATTCATAGACGTCCGGCATCATCCGTTCAAAATTATCTACCTTATTGACCACTAACAGAACCGGCTTGCCGGATTTGCGCAGCATGTCCGCTACCTTGGAATCTGAATCCACTAATCCCTGCCTGACATCCGTCAAAAATAAAATCACATCTGCCGTTTCTATCGCGATTTCCGCCTGTGCGCGCATAAACGACAGCATCATGTCCTTGCTCTCCGGCTCGATTCCTCCAGTATCGACAATCGTAAACGAACGGTTCAGCCATTCTACATCTGCATAGATTCGATCCCTCGTCACGCCCGGATAGTCCTTGACAATGGATATTTTTTCGCCGGCAAGCATATTAAACAGCGTGGATTTCCCCACATTCGGCCTGCCTACGATTGCTACAATCGGTTTACTCATTTCATTTCTCCTTATTTTCAGTTCCGCAACTCCCTTCCCAGGGTACTTTGTATTTTATAAAGATATTTTTTCCAGTAAAATGGCCTGGATAAAGGATTCTCCGTCTGATTTTACAATATGCACCGGCGTTTGTAAAGCTTTTTCCACATCGGCGCAGGTCAAATCGTCCAAAAAGACCTCCTCCCCGTCCCGCAGCATCACATCCGGCAGCAGAAGCGCCTTGCCTAACGGCTTTCCGGAAAGCTGGGCGATGATATCCTGTGCTGTCAGCAGACCGGCTACCGTAATTGAGGTGCCGAAGAATTCATTTTGAATCGGGTAAACTGTCACCTGAATACCGGGGAAGCGCTGCATTACCAGTTCTGCCAGCTTCTGAATAACAGGTGCCGCCAAAACGCCGGTCGCAATCGACACATGATGGGAGCGTCCGTCGGAAGGAATGCCGGGCAGCGCCTGTTCTACCTCTTCTGCCAGAGAGCGTACCATTCCTACTCCGTTTTCTAACTGTCCGTAGCCTTCATAGTAAGAGGCCGGAGGAATCGGATGCTCCGCCATCATATACCACTCGTCGCTGGCAAATACAAACCGGGTTCCCTGGGCGGCCAAAAGCCTTTCCTGCCATCCGTGAATCTGAATCAGTACCTCCATCGCCTCTTTCTTGGTAAATTTTTCTAATTTTACCAGTCCCTCCCGGTATTTCGTCAGTCCGACCGGAACGACAGACAGGCTCTTTAAAGAAGGTAAAAAAGCAGATAAATCAGCAATCGTCCGATCTAACTCCGCTCCGTCGTTATAGCCCTTGCACAACACGACCTGGCTGTTCATCTCAATTCCGGCCTCCGCCAGCCGCCGGATACGTTCAAGCAAATTTCCGGCAAAACGGTTGTGCAGCATCTGACAGCGCAGACTGGGATTCGTCGTATGGACAGAAAGGTTTATCGGAGAAAGCTTATAACGAATGATGCGATCCAAATCCTCCTCCGACATATTGGTCAATGTAATATAATTTCCCTGTAAAAAAGAAAGTCTGGCATCGTCATCCTTAAAATAAAGCGTTTCTCGCATCCCCGGCGGCATTTGGTCGATAAAACAAAACATACATTTATTCCGGCAGGCCTGATAGCCGTCCATCAGCCCTTCCTCAAAGCCAATCCCCAGATCGTCGTCGTACTCCTTTTCCAGTTCCACCTCCCATTCCTCGCCGTCCGGCTTTTCAAACAGTACGGTCAGCATTTCATCGTGCAGCAAAAAATGATAATCCAGTACATCCTGCACTTCCTGACCGTTGATGGAAAGCAACAGGTCGCCTGGCTCCATGCCGATTTCCTCTGCAATGCTTTCCGGCTCTACCGTTACAATTTTGTGTCGATGCCTCTGTTTCATGCTTGTTTCAACCATCCTTTTTTCGTTTTGGCTTCTTAGAAGCTCTAAATCGTTTTAATAACACAACTTTTTCTCCGTTTTCCAAATAATTCCTACGATTCCAAATGCTTCTTACTGCTTCCTGATGGATAAATATCCTGTCAATAAGCCCCTCTTTCCTCCTGTTGCTCGGTGGGAATGGAACAAATCGGCATGACAGCAGGTACAAACACCGCTGACAGAAATCTGATCGGACGGCACGCCTGCTGCCAGAAGAGCCTCCCGGTTCGCCTGCCACAAATCCAACTGATAATGCTGCTCCTGCTGCTCCGGCAAAGTTCCTTCTGGAAAATGGGTTCCCTTTGTATGGGGAAACAAAAAACGTGCGGTACTCTCCGGCGGATAGACTTTGCGGAAGGCATTTGCCACCTCTTCACTGATCTCATAGCAGTCCACACAAATCGAAGGGCCGATGACGACCCGCAGATCGGAAGCTTTTGTTCCATAGACCTCTCTCATTGTCTGAACGGTCTTTTTTCCGATTTCCAATACCGTTCCACGCCAACCGGCATGAGAAAGGCCAATCACCTGTTTCACCGGATCATAAAAAAACAGCGGCACACAATCTGCCGTAAAACAGACTAAGGTCAGATCCGGTTCGTTGGTGACGATTCCGTCTACTCTATGCAGTATGGTCTGTCTGTCCCCGCCGCACACATGCTCCCGCGATACCGGCAGCACAGTCGCCTCATGTACCTGATCCGTCAATACGAGCATATCCTCCCGAACACCGATAGCCTCTGCCATCCGCCGGAAATTTTCCCGGATTTGATCTATGGTATCACCGCATTTTTGCGAAAAACTCATTTCGGCGCAATACCCGGTGCTGACACCGCCAAGGCGCGTCGAATACCCATGACGCAGCCTCGGATATGCCTCCAACGCCGGAAAGCTTATATAGGGAACTCCATTTTTCCCTTCCTTGAAATGTGCCTGTTCTCCTAACTGCTGCCAGGAAGCCTTTTGCATCTTGTTTCACCTGCCTTTTTTTATTTTCACTTTTCTGTTCTGTTCCTGATTCAGCCTTCTCGGATGCCCGGTTAAAATCCTGTCACATTCCGGTACAGCTTGATTTCCTCTCCTAATATGCTTACGACATCAAACCGTTTCGGACACTCCTCTGAAACGGCATACTTCAGACAAAAATACTGTGCGGTTTTTCTCATTTTTGCCAGCTTTCCAAAAGAAACGGCCTCAACCGGATGTCCGTAGCCAGTATCCGCCCGGTACTTCACCTCACAAAATACCAGCGTTTCCCCTTCCTTTGCAATCAAATCCAGCTCTCCAAAGGGAGAATAAAAGTTTTGGCATAGAATCTGATAGCCTGCCTGTCTAAGATACTCCGCCGCTATTTGCTCCTGTTCCTTCCCAATAGCCCGTTTGCTTTTCTTTTCTTCCCCCATAGCTCCCCTTTCGCTTTTCCTTTACTTTTGCTTTCTACCTAACAGGTTCTTTAACCGGGAAGGAGAGCCTGGCTGCGCTGCCCGGCTTTCTGCCATCTTTTCCTTCCATTTGTCCATCCGATCCACAAACAGCAAAATCTCTGCAACCACCTCGTATAGCTCCGGCGGAATATTTTCCCCAATCTCTAAATTGGAGAGTGTTTTTGCCAGCGGCGCATCCTGATGAACCGGAATGTGTTCCTCCTTTGCTACCGAAAGAATCTTTTCCGCCAGAACACCCTTTCCGCTCGCAATAACCCGCGGCGCCTCGTCTGAGGAAGGGTCGTAGGCCAGCGCGACTGCGGTCTTTGGCTTTTCTTCCTGCTCCTTCTTTTTTGCTTCTTTTTTATCAAACGACTGGAATACAAATTTGTTCTCTGGCATAGGCATTTCCCCCTAAAGGATATTTTGCAAAAAGCTCTTTCTATGTATCGGAGATGGCCCCATAGCTTTTAACGCCTGAATATGTCCCTCTGAGCCATAGCCCTTGTTTTGGGCAAAGCCATAGCCCGGATATTGCCTGTCATAGTCCGCCATCATGCGATCCCTTGTCACCTTGGCCACAATACTGGCAGCTCCGATAGAGATGCTTTTCGCATCTCCTTTGATAATCGGGATCTGCGGAATAGAAACCTTTGGAATCGTTACGGCATCGTTTAACAACAGACTCGGCTGTGGTACAAGCTTTGCAATCGCCTGACGCATCGCTTCGTACGTTGCCTGCAAAATATTGATTTCATCAATCCGCTCCGGTGATGCTATCCCAATCCCAACACTGACGGCCTGCTCCATGATTTGTTCGTAAAGCTCCTCCCGTTTTGCGGCGGAAAGCTGCTTGGAATCATTGATAAAAAGAATCCGGCAGCCCTTTGGCAAAATGACCGCTCCGGCCAGCACCGGCCCGGCTAACGGCCCTCTGCCGACCTCATCAATCCCGCACAAATACTCATACTCGGCATACTGCTTTTCGTATTGGCAAAGCGCCTCGATCCGCTCTACTTCCTTTTGATAACGGTCATAGCGCTTGGCGGCTGCTTCACAAAGCCGAATCACTCCGCTTCTTTTATCCTTTGTATACTGCGCCAGCAGAGTAGGAAGCTCCTCTTCCTCTGCTGCCTGAAATTGTTCTTTTATTTCTTTGATCGGCCTCTGCTTTTCCTGTTCCATACTTTTTCCTGCTCTCTTTCGTTTTAAGCTCCTGTTACTTTGTTTTCTTGTTATTTTCCGTACCTGTATCCTCTGTATCGGCTTCTTTTTTGCTCTTTTTCTCTAAAGCTCCGATTTTATGAAACGGATACAGACGGAAAAACGCTTTTCCTAAAAACTGTTCCTTGTGGATGCTGCCTACTACCTCATAACGGCTGTCAAAGCTATTGTTCCGGTTATCGCCTAACAAAAAGTATTCGTCCTCCCCTAATACCACCTCATCCTTTGCCCGGCCTGCGTTTTCTATCAGGGTATTTCCATACACGTCCTCTTCTAGCAGCTCCCCGTTGATATAAACCTGCCCCTCCCGGATTTGCACGGTTTCTCCCGGCAAGCCGATGATCCGCTTGATGTAATACACGCCCTCCTCAAACGGAAAGATCACAATATCAAACCGCTCCGGATCGTGAAAACGGTACGAAAGCTTATCCATCAGCAAATGCTCTCCGTTATGCAGCGCATCCTCCATAGAAATGCCCTCTACCTGCGTCGGCTGTACGATAAACTTATTGAGCAGCTTTGCCGCAGCAAAAGCGATAAAAACACAGAAAAACAAGCTCACAATATTCCGTAAAATCACAGAAAGTTTTCCAGGCTCCTCTGGCAGCAATTCAAAATCAGATTCCTCTTCGGAAGCAGGCTCCTCCTCTATGTGGAGTTCTTCCTTTAATGTCTCCTGCGCATCAAATTCCGGATCCGGATCTAACTCCAGCTTAAACCAGTTTTTCCGCTTTGGTTTTTCCGTTTTTTCTGATTTTTTTACTCTTTCTGCATTCTCGTCTTTTTCTTCTTTCTTCTTTCTCTCTTCTTTCTTTTCTGTCCCTTCTTTTGCCGCCTCTCTCTTTTTTCTCTCGTCTTCTTTCTTTTCTTCTGCTCTTTCTCTCTTTTTTCTCTCGTCTTCTTTCTTTTCTTCTGCCGCTTCTCTCCTTTTTTTCTCGTTTTCTTTCTTTTCCTCTTCTTTTTTTTCCTCTTTCTTTTCTCTCGTCTTTTCTTTTTTTATCCGCGAAAGCGTAGTAATCAGTGGCTCCTCTTGCGGCTGTATGGAAAACGGTTTCTCATATAGTTTCTCATGTGTTGCTTTTCTGCGTTGCTCCTGCTCTTGCTCTCGTTTTTGATATTCTCGCCGAATTGGAACTACCTGGCCCTCCGTACCGTTCGCTTCTCTTTGCTCGTAATAAATATAAATATCCCGGCATACCTCCAGGCTGTCGTTGATTTCCTCTTCCCTGCTCATTTTCCTTTGTTCCATCTAGGCGACCTTCCTTTCTTCTCAGGCTAATTCCAGAGTCACACGGCCAAGCCTTCCGTTTCGGAAATCGTCTAGCAGCAAGGCGGCTGCCTTTTCCAAATCCGGCTCGTCTCCCTTTCGCTTACAGCCCCGGCGGATCGCCAGTCCAGACAGCACGGAAACAGCATCCTCGCCTTCCTCTATCTCGTATTTCTGTGTCAGCAATCCTGGATGCTGTTCGGTCAGACAGGCAATTAACTCCAAAGCCAGCTCCAGCGTATTGACCACCTCATCCCGGATCGAACCGATAAAGGCCAGATTTCTCCCTACCTGCGGATCTTCAAACTTAGGCCACAAAATCCCCGGCGTATCTAACAGCTCCACGTTTTTATTCAAACGAATCCATTGCTTTCCCTTTGTCACGCCTGGCTTGTTGCCTGTCTTGGCACAAGCACGCCCGGCAAAACTATTGATAAAAGTCGATTTTCCGACGTTTGGAATTCCTACGATCATCGCCCGAACCGGACGGTTTAAAATTCCCCGCTTCCGGTCGCGCTCCAATTTTTCCTGACAGGCCTGACGAATCACGAACTGAACGTTTTTTACTCCGCTTCCGTTTTTGGCATTCACCAACGCTACAAAGGAACCCTCCTGCTCCAGCCGTTCCTTCCAGCGGAGCGTTTCTACCTCCTCTGCCAAATCCGCTTTATTTAATAATACCACTCTGGATTTCCCGCCTGCCAGAGTACGAATATCCGGGTTTCGGCTGCTGACCGGAATCCGCGCATCCAACAATTCCACGACGACATCTATCAGCTTGATATCTTCCTGCATCTGTCTTTTCGCCTTGGTCATATGACCAGGATACCACTGTAAATTCATGTTTCCCTCTCTTCTATCGACATCGTTTTCTTGTTCTACAGGAACGTTTCTCATCCTTCCTGATAGAACAAAAAGCTTTTTGATTCTCTTATCAAGGAGAAGCCGTCTCCTGTTCTGGCTCCTCTGATTTCTCCTGCTTTAAATTTAACGTACTGATAAAATTAAACGGTTCCAAACGAATCCAGGCCTTTCCAATGATATCTGCGTGCAGCACATTCCCGACATTGGCAAAGCGGCTGTCCTCGCTTTCGTTTCGATTATCTCCCAGAACAAAATACTCTTCCTCATCCAGCACGACGCCTTCCTCTCGCGCCAGCCCGGCATTGTTCATCGGCTCGACCGCTACAGTCTCCTCCAGCCGTTCTCCGTCAATCCAAATCGTTCCTTCTTCATCGATTCGGACGGTTTCTCCCGGAAGCCCAATCACTCTTTTGACATCATAATAGCTGTGTTCCTTGTTGCTCTGCTTATACACAATCACATCAAACCGCTCCGGGGCATGAAACCGATAAGAAAAACGGCTGATCAATATTTTTTCGCCGTCCTCTAACGTCGGTGACATCGAATCCCCGATCACTGCCGTTTTTTCTAACAGATGAAAGGAAATATAATAGGCGGCTCCCAATACCAGTATGATTTCCACAATCCAAATCAGCAGCTCCTTTAACAGCCGCTTCCGCTTCATCAGCCGTTCATCCGGCTTTGTCATATATTTATATTTATGCTTTGCCATTCCTACATTCCTTTTGTGTCAAATCCTCTACCTACAGATACGATCAATCAGCCTTTTACAAGATGTGAAAAAAGGACAACCTACAAACAGCCAGTAGTTGTCCTTTTATGCTTTGTATGAACCTGCTTATCTTAGCTTCTCTTTTACCTTTGCAGCCTTACCAACTCTCTGGCGCAGGTAGTTCAGCTTCGCACGTCTTACTTTACCGCGACGTACTACTTCGATTTTTTCTACATTCGGGGAATGCAGCGGCCAGGTTTTTTCTACACCGATTCCATTGGAAAACTTCCGTACGGTAAAGGTCTCTCTTGCTCCGCCATTCTGTCTCTTTAATACCGTACCTTCAAATACCTGGGTTCTCTCCCGGTTTCCCTCTCTTACCTTCGCATATACCTTTACGGTATCGCCTACGCGGAAATCTGTCACCTCGGACTTTAACTGTTCCGCTTCAATGCTTTTGATGATGTCGTTCATCTTTCTTCTCCTTCCTTTGGACATTCGTAATGCACGGCGCAACAGAGGACTGTCCTTCTTTACACAGTTCCTTATTGTAACATGGCGGGATGGAAAATGCAAGCACTTTTTTCTCTGTTTTATTCCTCCTGCCACAAGGAAGGATGAAACATCTGCTCCCTCTGGCTTAAAAATAAATTCAAAAACCGCATGTTGTCCAAATCACCATAGCTTGTATGAACAAAGGAGCCTTCCTGGATCTCCAAAATATCTGCATCCGGAATCGCCGTCAGCACCGGGGAATGAGTAGAGAGGAAAAACTGGCAGCCGTTTTGTACCGAACGCAGAATCATCAGCGCCAGCACATACTGATTTTCATAAGACAGGGCGCCCTCCGGCTCGTCCAGTAAATACAAGCCGCCCGGCATCAGACGGTTGCTAAAAAAATCCAGATATCCCTGGCCGTGGGATTGCCTGGCCAGGCTGGCATCGTACATACTGTTTAATGCCATAAGCGTGTCCTGATACGGCTGCTTGGCCAACGCCATCGCATAGCTGCTTCTCCCTGCTCTTAGGTACTCCTCCTCTACCTCTTCTATTGCCTGTCTGGCCTCTGCCTTTTCCCGCTCTATCCATTTGATATATTGAATAAATTCCTCTGCGGAAAAATAAAAATTCCGTTTGGCAGGACGTTCACGCCAAATACGAAACGCCCTCTCTGCTTTCTGAAAGGCTTTTTCCTTCTCCTGATCCCGGAACACCTCGCTGATCCGAACAGCCGATAATTTGGCCGCCAATAGCTCTAATAGCGTCGTTTTCCCGCAGCCATTGTTGCCGCAGAAAATTGTAACTGGCTTTGTAAACTCCAACGTATCCAGTTCCTTGATAACCGGCACCTGGAACGGATAGTCCGCCCACTCCTCCGTCCTGGGAAGCTTTGTGATTCCCTTTAAGTAAAGTCGTTCCATTTATTTTAACTCCATTGTTTTTCACCCTTGTTATTTTTTCGTTTCTTTAACCAGAAAAACAAAAAAGCCGCAACGATCAGGCAGCGACCAGCATCAGCGGCCCTATTAATGACCTTGCCTGTTCCAACGGTGTATCTGCACTTTCCGGCCAAATACGATCCTAGATTGAGCATCAGGCTTATCCATAACGCCCTCTGCCACAAGCTCCAATCCAATAGAAGAAAAGGTTCATCCCAACGCCCAAAGCATGTTTTTTGTCATGCCTTAGTTCCCTCTATGTTGTAGACTTTTTTTACAGTACAAAGTCTACATCCTCCCACCGTTTTAACCATTCTTGTTCCTTTTCGCTTAGCTTTGCCTGAGACAACAAATCCGGCCGGCGCTCTTTTGTCCGCAGAATAGATTGCTCTCTGCGCCAGGCCTCGATTTTCGCATGATGGCCGGACAGTAGTACCTCCGGCACCCGTTTTCCCTCATATTCCTCCGGCCTGGTATATTGGGGATATTCTAACAGATTATCCTGAAAAGATTCAAATTCGGCTGATTCCTTATTATTTAATACACCCGGCACAAGACGGGAAATCGCATCGATCATAATCATCGCCGGCATTTCTCCTCCGGTCAGCACATAGTCCCCGATAGAAACATGATCTGTGACAATCAGCTCTAATGCCCGCTCGTCAATTCCCTCATAATGCCCACACAAAAAGATCAGTTCCTCCTCTTGTGCCAGCTCCTCTGCCATTTTCTGGTGAAACACCTGTCCCTGCGGGGTAAGGTAAATCACACGCGGAGAACGCGCCTTTCTGCCCTGTTTTTTTGAAATTTCCTCTCGAATCGCCTGATAGCAGTCGCAAATCGGCTGTGCCTGCATCACCATTCCTGCTCCGCCGCCATATGGATAATCATCCACTCGCTTATGCTTATCTAACGTATAGTCCCGGATATTGACCGCATGAAGCCCAATCAGCCCATGCTCCATAGCACGTCCGATAATGCTTGTACCTAGCGCATTCGTGATCATTTCCGGAAACAATGTCATTACATAAAACTCCATCTTACGAAAGACTTCCTTTCATTACGGCTACGGTGACAATCTTTTGTTCTACGTCTACCTCTAAAATACATTCCGGGATCGATGGCAGCAGCAGCCTTGTACCAGCCTCAATCCATTTTCCGCCCCGCAGCTCCTCTGAAAGCTCATTGACTCCCTCCGAAAGCAGGATCTGATAGACGTCATTTGCTCCTGTGGTTAAAATTTCCTCCACGACACCGATTTCCGTTCCCTCTTTTGTTCTTACCTTAGAGCCGATTACATCAAAAATAAAATATTCGTTTTCCGCTAACGGTACGGCATTCTCCCTTGTCACGAGCAAATCGTACCCGCGGTATTTTTCAATATCGTTGATCGTATCATAATCTTTGAATTTTACAATGACCATCTGTTTAAAAAAACGGACACTCTCTAGCTCCAGTTCTTTTATTACCTCTCCTTCTGGTGCCGCGAGCCATACCTGCTTTAGCTTCTTATAGCGGTTCACGTCGTCCGTCGTTGGATACACCTTTACTTCTCCCTTGATTCCATGGGTAGAAGAAATCACTCCTACACGCAGCATGTCCTTCTGATCTGCCATATTTTTCTTACGACTCCATTCCTTCTCATTCTTTGACTACCTTATTTTTTTCATACACAACTCTGCATAACCAAGTTCGCCACACAAACCAGCGGCGACAAAATTCCTCACGCGGTCCTGTGTATAAAAACGAGGCAGACAATCGTCTGCCCCGCGCTGCCTTACTGTATAATCTCTACTACAACTCTTTTTTCATCCCTGGAAGCAGCAGCCTTTACGACAGTACGGATAGCCTTGGCAATCCTGCCCTGCTTTCCGATTACTTTACCCATATCGTCGGCGGCTACCTGAAGGTTGACGATGATATCACCATTTTCCTCCCGCTCCGTCACTACTACCTCTTCTGGATGATCCACAAGTGCTGCCGCAATCACGCGAACTAATTCTTTCATACCCTAACACCTCTTACTTCACGATACCTGCGTTCTTAAACAACTTGTTTACTGTCTCTGTCGGCTGTGCGCCGTTTTGCAGCCACTTCTTTGCAGCCTCTTCGTCAATGTTGAAAGCGCTTGGCTCCTGATTCGGATCATACGTTCCGATTTCCTCGATGAATCTGCCGTCCCTAGGGGATCTGGCATCGGCTACGACGATTCTATAGAAAGGAGACTTTTTTTGTCCCATTCTTTTCAGTCTGATCTTTACTGCCATGTTTGTTCACCTCCTCTGTTTTTCTTCTCTATGTGTTATCAGGCCGGACACTCCCTCTGCAAAAAAGCAGGGAATGCGTAAACGGTTCCCGGCGGCTGCCGGAACATACGGCCTGTTTCATAGACCAAACGGCAACTTGAAGCGTCCTCGTTTTCCCTTTCCGGAAAGCATCCCGGACATTTGCTTCATCATCTTTTTCATCTGCTCCATCTGCTTGACCAGACGATTTACGTCTGCTACGTCTACTCCGGCGCCTTTGGCAATCCGGTTCTTTCTGGATAAATTTAAGAGAGCCGGGTTTGCCCGTTCCTCCTTGGTCATCGAATAGATAATCGCCTTCGTGCTGTCAAAGGCGCCATCGTCTACCTCTACGTTTTTTAGCTGACCGCTCATGCCCGGCATCATATTCAGCACATCCTGAATACCGCCCATCTTCTGAAGCTGTTCAAACTGATCTAGCATATCATTAAAGTCAAACTCGGCTTTTTTAATTTTCTTTTCCAGGTTTCGGGCCTTCTCCTCATCCATATCGGCCTGTGCCTTATCAATGAGCGTTAGGATATCTCCCATTCCGAGAATCCGGTTTGCCATTCGATCCGGATAAAACTGTTCCAGATCCGAAAGCTTCTCTCCCATACCGACATACAAAATCGGCTTTCCGGTGACGGCACGAATGGAAAGCGCAGCGCCGCCTCTTGTATCACCGTCCAGTTTTGTTAAAATCACACCGTCTATCCCGATTTTTCCTTCAAAGGTTTCTGCTACATTGACGGCATCCTGCCCGGTCATCGCATCGACAACTAAAACAGTTTCGGAAATCTCTACCTCTTCCTTGATTTCCACCAGCTCCTCCATCATCGCTTCATCTATATGAAGGCGCCCGGCGGTATCTAAAAAGATCAGGTTCATCCCGTTTTTTAGAGCATGCTCAACCGCTGCCTTGGCGATATTGGCCGGCTTGTGACCGTCTCCCATCGAAAACACCGGCACACCGACCTTTTCTCCGTTTACCTGAAGCTGCTTAATCGCTGCCGGACGATAAATATCACAGGCCACCAGCAAGGGCTTCCTGCCCTTTGCCTTCATCTGGCCTGCTAGCTTTGCTGTCGTTGTCGTTTTTCCGGCGCCTTGAAGGCCGCACATCATAATGATGGTGATTTCATTAGAAGGCTTTAGCCGAAGCTCCTTCGTCTCATCTCCCATCAGAGAAACCAGTTCCTCATTTACAATCTTAATCACGGTCTGACCTGGGGTCAGACTGCTCATTACATCCTGCCCGACCGCCCGTTCCTGAACACTTTTGACAAAATTTTTGACTACTTTAAAATTGACGTCTGCTTCTAACAGGGCGATTTTGACTTCTTTTAAGGCGGTTTTGACATCCTCCTCGGTTAGTCTGCCCTTGCTGCGCAGATTTTTAAATACATTTTGAAGTTTTTCCGATAAACTGTCAAATGCCACTCTCTATAACCTCCTATTTTAAGTCCCGTAGCAGCCATTATCCCTACCAAAGCTTTAGCAAATGTTCGGACAGTTCCCGGATTTTGCAGAGGGCGGCCTCTTCTTGACCGCGGTCTGGCTCTGTCAGCCGGTTAATCTGCCGGAGAAGCTCTTTTGCTTCGGCAAAGCGTGCTGCCAGGTGAAGCCGTTCCTCATAGTCCTCTAGCTGCCTTGTGCAGCGTCTGACGGTATCGTGGATGCTTTGGCGGCTAACGCCGTACTCCTCGGCAATCTCTGCCAGGGAATAGTCATTTTGTATATAATCCTCAAAAATCTGTCTTTGGTTTTCTTTGAGTAATTCGCCATAAAAATCATACAGCATGGATAACTCCACCCGTTTTTCTACGGGAGACAAGGTATGCTCCATTTCCGTTCCTCCCTGCTGTATGTATTCTGGTTTCTATTGCTTGTCAAGTAAATTCCTTGACAGCCATAGCTAGTATAACGGAGGCTGTCTTGTTTGTCAAGTCTTTTTTTTCCAGACTCGCTCCAGGGCTTCCCGTTCTCCCGGCACCTCTCCCGGCACAGGGCTTTTGGCAGCCCGTTTTTCAAACAGCTCCAAATAATGTGCCGCCTCTTTTTCATTCTGCTCATAAAGAAGGGCATACGCATACGACAGGCGAAGCCTGGAAAGATAAAGCTTCGTCTGTTTTCGGTACGCCTGCAGCTTTTTGTCGCACATCGACCGAATTTGCTCCGGGCGGCAGCTTCCGGTCAACTCGTCAAACAGCAACTCGCAGCGCAGTTCATTTTGATAAAGCGGAAGCAGGCCGGCTTCCTCGGACAAAAGCCGCCCTGCCACCTCGTCTGATTCCTCATAATGCCCGCAATCCCTTAAATACTGGAAATAAAGCGCTCCGCTGGCTGCGATCAGCGGATTGGAAAGCTGGCTGGTTTCCGGCAGATAAAACCAATCCGCCGGTAGATCGCGCAGCCGTTCCCCTAACGTCTGTCTGGCATTTACCTCTAGCTGCAGCCAAAACCCATACAACGCCTTCGGATCCTTTTTTAAAGAAAGCGCATTGTAGCCATCGTTGGCAATCCCTCCCAATTTGAAAGGGATTCCATTCGTCAAAATCAAAAGCAGACCGCAGCCGGCCAGACAGATACCGAATATCTGCAAGCACGTCACCGTACTGCAAATGAGCAGAACCACTCCGAGCCCGGAGACAATGACGTTTGCAAGAACACCGGAAAGATTGTACCAAAACACCGGAAAGCCAAGCATCTGTCCCTGGTCAAATAGTTCCTTTTTTATCCAGGCCGGAGGACGCAGCAGGCACTGTCCGGCCGTACCAGGCAGGGAAAAATGAGTCAGGTAACAGCCCTCTTTTCCTCTGACTACTATCAGGCTGCCGATCCGAAAGGACACAAACCGATAGCCGGATAACAGTCCTGCGATTAAATGCCCTGCCTCATGCAGCACAAGCTGCACCAAAACAGAGAGAAAAAAAGCGGCCTCTGCTATCATTAAAATCTGAAGCTCCTCCCAATTCATATGCTACACCAATCCCTTCAAAACCTCTTCCATCCCCTTGCGGATACCATACTGTTTTACATAGTCCGGACAGCACAACTCCAAAAGAGTAATCGCACTGCTGGCCTGATACCATCGGTAGCCTTCCTCTGTCCCCCCTGCATTTTCTACCATCTCTGCCTCAATCCGCTCCAAAACCTCATGCTTTTCCTGATAAAAATGCTTCAAATCCCGAATCGTTAGCTGGAGCGGCTTTAAATCCTTTACCAAAGCATTGGCTAAGCGGGCGCTCTTTTCCTGGTTTGGAAAATGAGCGTCTAAAAAAACCTGCATCGTATCCATATTGATTTGATTTTCCTCCGGCGTCCCTTCGGTATCCCGCAGGGCATTTTGGCGAAGCTCCTGACGATATCCTAAAATCTCCCGCCTAAGCTCCTCAAACTGCTCGTCGGCTTCTTCCAGCTTCGCACTGATACGGGAAAACTTCCGTTTGAACTTGGTCGGAATATCATCGTCGTTTTTATACTCCAGCTTGTGTTCGATTTCCGCCCAGGTGTGCATCAGATTCGTCCTGACCTGGATTTCCGCCTTTAAATCGCCCAGTCCCTTATAGTTCGGCGCTGCCAGCCAATCCTTTCTGATTTTTACGATATAATGAAAGGAACGATAGCCAAATTGATTATCGTCCAATAACTCCTCCTTATCCTCTCCCTCCAGTATTTCAAATTCCCGGCTGATTACCTCGCAGATTTTTTCCATATCGCTCCGGTAATAGCAAATCACACGGATTCCGCAAATATCCTCGATCTGGACAAATGGGTTGTCATAATGCTTCCGATCTATTTTTTTTAAAAAAGAATCAAACGATTTAATCCGGCAGTTAATCGCCAGATAGCTGATTCCTGCCTCTTCTAACAGCACCTTTAAAGCTACCTCAATATTTCCTGCCAGCTTTTCGTAGGACTTTAATAATTCAAAATATTGTTTTTTGATCTTATAAATATCCCGTTTCATGACTCATCTCCATTTCTGCTTTCTTCTAAATCCATCTCCTTCTGGCTTCGCTGGCGGTATCCGGCCTGCCAAAAAACTCCCTGCAGCAATCTATCTTCTCAAGCGCCTCGGTTCCGCCTTTGATACACTACAATTTCCGCCTCTGTCCCATTCTCTCCATATTCACAGACCAACAGCATCTGCTCGTCTGCCGCCAGTCCATAGCATCTGCTGCTACCTGCCTTTTCCATCTGATTTCCCAAATATACTTTATCCTCCTCTAACAGCCGTATGGCCTGTCCGTTCGGCAGGGTATATTCCAGGTTGATATATGAGCCAATCAGCTCATTCAAGCCCGTCACCTCCGGCATATCCTCAATTCCAAGCGCGTTAAATTCCGCGATCAATTCCTCCTTGAGCCGACATCGCTCTGTACAGTCGTCACACCTACCGCAGCCCTTGTTCTTGCTACATCTCGCTACAATGCAGGCGTATTGCTCTGGATTTTTATTGATTTCCATACAGCCTCTGCAATTATGTTTGTTTTCACATTTGTCGCAGTCCAGTCCACATATTGCCTTCATACCTCCCTACTCCCTTCTTCTCTTACTATACCATAATTTTATGCGCCCCGGCACATTTTAAATCAGAAGTTGACACAACGTTCTTCTATATCAACATAATACCATACTTTCTAGTATCCGCCTATCCCTATCTTTGAAAAAAATCACCTCTCCTTTTTTCTATCCCGTCCGTCACACGTAAAGCAGCCTTTGACGTTTACCGGTTTCCCTTTTTCCTCTAAATTCCCCGTATCCACGAAGCAGCCGATAGAAGGCTCAGCCTCTACGGTCAACAGGATCTCTTTTTCTCCTTCCTCTACTCTCACCTGAATCTGTCCGGAGGCCGACTGATAGCAGCAGGTAAACTGCTTCATTGTCTCCGGCAGATACGGGCGGATCGTCACTCTGCGAAATCCTGGTTCCTCCGGTAAAATCCCGGCTATCCCATTGTAATACCACTCTATAATGTGTCCCATCATATCATGGCAATGGCTCCGCGGATTTGTCTCCCAATATTCGCCCAGCGTCGTTTCTCCCTCCAGGATAAAGGCATAATAGCTAGGATGCTCCGGGCGCAGAATAAAACGGCTGATCAAATCGTTCATCCCATACCTTCTGGCACTCTGAATAATATAAGGAAGTCCGATCTCTCCACTGATAAAGGCGTCCTCTTCCTCCAATGTATCACGCAGGGCAGCTACCACGTCTGCTTCTCGCTCCGGCGGAACCATCCCCCAATATAACGGCAGTGCTTCAGCAGCCTGTGTCAGTACAACGTCCTCAGAATGCTCCCAAACACGATAGCACCAAAAGCCTTTTTTCGGATGCCACACCAGAAGCCGTTTATTATACTGCTCCCTCACCTCTGCCGCATATTCCAAAAGTTCCTCCTCTTCCTCTTGTTTTCCCAGGAGCCCAGCAAATTTTGCCAGTGTCACCGTGTCCGCATAGAGAAAAGCAGTTTCCACATTTTCCCTTGCCAGCTCCTGCTTCGGATTCCCCCAATCCCCAAGTCCATGGCAAAGAAAGCCCTCTTCTGTCCGTTTTGTTTTCAAATGTGCCAGATACCGCCGCCCCGCCTCATAATTAGCTTCTATGACATGTTTGTCTCCATAAAAGACATAATGCCAGTAAACGGCCAAAATAATACTGCTTCCCCAGGGAACAATATCATAAAAGCTGCCCATTCCCGGCATCGGCAGTACATTGGGCAAATAGCATGGACATTGGGACGGAATCAGGCCATCGCCCGGATACCACCGTTTCCCGTCTCTGTCGTAAAAATAATCCTCTGCCGTATGCTGTGCCGCCCGCATATCCAGAAAAAATTTTTCCCAAAGCTTCTGCCCGTGTTTCATATAAAAAACCGAAGGTGCCATCAGATGATTCGGTTCCTGCCAGGCAAAGCGCTCTATCGTCGGGCAATCGGTGTGAACGCTTAGCAGATTGGCCTCTACCGCCCTTTCTACCAAACGATAAATCTGTTCATACCGTTTGTCGTCACAGCTAAAGCTTCCCTGTGTTTCATACGCACTGCTGATCGCATGTGCCTTGAGATTCCGAATCTGGATTTGTTTCGTTCCAGGCTCCTCCTCTTTTTCCACTGCTACATAACGTCCGGCAAAATAGGTAAATTTCATTCGTACCGATTCCCATTCCTCATCCTTCCCAATCCGATACGTTATGCAGGAATCCACCTTCGTCCAGCCCTTCGCCATCTGATCGATCTCTCCGTCTGCTCCTAGCTTTTCCGCCGGATACATACGGATGATATCTCCTGCCCTTCCATATACCTCCCATTCCAGGATGCCTGACATATTTTGGCCGAAATCGTAAACCTCCCGTATCGGCGCAGAAACCGTATCTGCCTTTGCCTGTTTTCTGTAAGACCGTCAGAAATACAACGCCCCTCATATGTATGAATCACCTTCACCGCAGGATGGCACTGCTCCACCAGGCTCCCGCAGGGAAGATCTGCTTCTGCTACCAGGCTGGCATGCTTCCAGCCCAG
>CASCWU010000063.1 GCA_949155905.1 uncultured Lachnospiraceae bacterium | reverse complement strand
AAAGCCGCCAGCATAAACACATACAGGATTTTCACAAATTCCGAGGGCTGAACCGCGACTCCAAACAGCTTTACCCAGTTTTTGGCTCCGTATACCTCTCTTCCTGCTACCAGTACCCATAACAGAAGCGCAATGCCCGCCAGAGCATAGATCCATCCCATTCGGTTCAAAAAGGAGAACGTCCGAATCAAAAACGGTATCAGCAGGCACAAAAGAAGCGCTCCTCCGGCAAAAACCGTCTGCTTTACCCCGCTTTCAAAGGAAAGTCTCGTGACAAAGACAAAACCGATCATCAGGAAAAACTGCATATGAAGAAACAAAACCGTAGAAAAGCTGCGGTACAGCTTCCGGTAAGCCAGACCAGAGACTGTAAGTACAGCAAGCTGCGCCAAATACAGCCATACAAGACGCATCTGAGGCTCCTGCATATACAGCAGCAAATAGGCAAATAAATGTATCACCAGAATCAAAAAGGTCTGCCCTCGGTAGATCCACTGTCTGGTCTCTTTATCCTTTTGAAATACGGCAAAGCCCAGATACGTATACAGAACTGCCAGAAGCAAAATCAGGTATTTCGCCAACTCTGTCACAATCGTCTCCATCTTTATCACGCCTTCCTGTTATTCTACACCAAAACGAAAATGTCCCTCTCCTCCCCCGGATACCCTTCCCTGACGTTCCCAGTCTGTCAATATCCGGCGTATTTCCTTTTCCCCCTCTATTGTAAAATCAAAACGAAGCCGCCTTATGCCAAGCTCATAAATTTCTTTCAGGCTTCCGGTCAGATTCAACGGTTCCGGATGATAATAACTAGTATAACAAAACGAACAGGAATTGATAACCGGAAACCGTCTTTCTTTTTTATCCTTTAAGAAAAGCAGCGCCTTCTCCTGTTCGCCCTTTCCCTTCTTACAGCCCTGCACATTTTTTTTCAGGCACTGAGCAGAGACCATGACTGACGGATGGCCGTACACAATCAGTTCATCCTCGGTTAAATCCAGATCCGCCAGCTCTTCCTTTGTCAGCTCCAACGGAGAAGTAAAATGAAAAATCCCCCGCTCCCGCCAAAAGCGTCTGGCCTCCTCGTTCCAGGTATACAGATTTTCTCCTAATACCACAGCAAGCTCTGACTGCCTTAGCCAACCGACTTCCTCTAGCGTATGCAGCAACACTCCGTCCGACTGCTCCCATAGCTCCCGTTGCGTCTGAGCCTCCTGCTCGAGCAAACGACGAGCTTCTGAGCGGAAAATTCTTGGAAAGCGGATATATGCCTCTTTTCCTGCCTGGTGCAGCTCCTTTACCGCAGGAAGCAGCTCCTTCATAGAGTATGCGGAAAGCGGCAGATACACCCGGCCGATAACGGCAGCCTCCAAAAGCGGCTGTAGCTGCTCCATCCTCTCGATTCCGGCAGACAGACAAACAGGCTCACTCGTATTTTCCTTTTTTTCTTTCCTGTCCTTTAGATGCCTTAAAGGCCTTAGAGGCCTTATAGCTTCCGGCAGGGCTCGGCGGTAGGGCTGTAAAACAGCTTCCTCCAGCCTTTTTATCCCCTCCCGCCGGAGGGCATTGAGCGCCGAAACAGGGAAAAACAGCTCGCCGTTTAACGTTATCTGCAGATCCTCCCAGCCATAGAAGCTATCCCCCATCTTTCGTAACGCCTGTTCCACCCGTTCTGCCGTAAGCGGCTGGGTTTTAGCCGGCTCTGCTGTTCCTCCATAGCAAACAGCCCTTCCATATGGCAGGAGGGATCCGCTCTCCATCCAAAGAGAAAGCTCTATAGGCTTTCCTGCCTCTGCATAAAACTGTCCTTTGATCGGCAGCTTTCTCTTTGTTTTCAAAAAGCTCTCCTGCAAGCTCTCCAAAAGAGCTGCATTTTTTGTCCGATAGCCTTCCATGCCTGGACGGATACGGCTTCCCGGCAGGAATTTTGCTAGAAAAACCGTTCCCTCCTTGACGGCGTCCTTTAACGTAAATTCATACTCGGTCTGTCCGTTTCTGCGGATTTCCAGTACATCCTGGGCAGAAAGAGAAATCAATGCCTTTAACTGCATCGTGTTTTTTTGTACCGCCTCTACCGACACCGCCTTTACCCCGTAATGGTTCGGCCGCTCCATAGACATCATCCTGCGCCCGTTTCTCTGGTGGTAATAACCGCCGGAAAAGCCTCCTCGGTTGTAAAGATCTGCCAGAGCGCGGATATCCTCGGACAGCTCCTTCGGATTTTGCTGCTGATATTTTTCATAGCCTGCTGCACCCAGCGCCAGATAACGGTCTGTCCATTTCCGGTAAAGCGCCGTCGTCAGAGCAGCATATTCCGGGCGCTTCATCCGCCCCTCTATTTTAAAGGAATCAATACCTGCCTCCATTAGCTCCGGGATATGCTCGAGCGTACAGATATCCTTAGGGCTAAGAACATAAGGCGGGGCAGAAAAGCAATTCCCCGTCTCTCCTTGTACCTGATATTCCATCCGGCAGGGCTGCGTACAGCGTCCCCGATTGCCAGAACGTCCGCCCGACATACTGGCAAGCAGACATTGCCCGGAATAGCAATAGCAAAGCGCACCGTGGACAAAGCTTTCGATTTCCAAATCCGTCTGGCTCCGTAGCTCCTTTAACTCCTCTAACGTTAGCTCTCTGGAGGTGACAATCCGGGTAACTCCGCTTCCCTTTAACACCTCTAAGGCATCCGCCGAGGTAATCGTCAT
Source organism: uncultured Lachnospiraceae bacterium (assembly GCA_949155905.1). Taxonomy (GTDB): domain Bacteria; phylum Bacillota; class Clostridia; order Lachnospirales; family Lachnospiraceae; genus MGBC131033. The sequence goes on along the minus strand of CASCWU010000063.1, from coordinate 18,219 downwards.
CTGTGTACTGACATGAAGAGGCAGATCCGGAAACTGTGTATGCAAAAAGCGCAGGACGCCCATATCCTGCACAATGGCAGCATCCAGCCCCTGCTCATAAAATCGTTCCATATAGCGGTATAATTGCCTGCTTAACTCCCGTTCCTTTAACAGTGTATTCACCGTCAGGTAAAGGGATTTTCCATGTAGATGAACCTTGTCAATGGCCTCCAGCAGATCTGCTTCAGAAAGGTTGTTGGCATATGCCCTTGCGCCAAAGCTGCTTCCCCCGATATAAAGTGCATCGCAGCCCGCCTCTAGCGCAGCCTCCATCGCCTCTTTAGAACCTGCCGGAGCCAGTATTTCTATCTTTTTCATAAAAAAATCCTTATTTCCTATTTTTGAGATTTTTGAGATTCTAGTTGAATAATACGTTTTTGTGCTTCGTTATAATTGTGGTTGCAGTCTGCTAGCTGCTTGGTCAGATCATCGTTTTGTGCCTGCAGCTCCACGAGCAGGTGCTTAACCTCAAACAGCTCCTTTTCCTTTCGCTCCAGCTCTGCCTCTAAATCCGATTTCTGGCGGATTGTTTTATAGTAATCGTCTGCCAGGTTAATCTGCATCAGTACATTCCGAATTTCCGAATCCATATGATTGTAATTCTCATGAGTGCGGAACTGGGCATATTTGCTGTTGATATGGGAAGCGATCTTTTGTAAATATTCCTCGCTCTCATAGCCGCTGATCGTATAGCGTTTGTTATTGATAATAACTTCCAAATCATTCATCGTATTCATTTCCAATTCCTCCCATTTTTGTCCTCGGAACTTTCCATCTTTCTTTTATCCGCTTTCATTCCGGATTATCCTTTCTCGCCTTCTCCTTTCGGCGGCAGCGGCAGCCCTAAATGCCGGTAGGCCAGATCCGTCACCATCCGTCCGCGCGGCGTTCGTTTTAAAAAGCCAGACTGAATCAAATACGGCTCGTATACATCCTCCAGCGTACCGGTATCCTCCCCAATGGAAACGGCTATCGTATCCAGGCCGACCGGCCCCCCGGAAAATTTCTGGATCATCGAAAGCAATACTTCTCTGTCAATCCGATCCAAGCCATACGTATCCACATCTAGCAGATCCAGGGCAAAGCTGGCCACCTCTTCGCTGATGATGCCGTCATATTTGACCTGTGCAAAGTCCCGTACCCGTTTTAACAAACGGTTGGCCAGACGAGGCGTCCCACGGGAACGCCTAGCAATCTCTACTGCTCCCTCCTTGGATATCTCCACCTGTAACAGCCCTGCCGAACGTGTGGTAATCACGGTCAGCTCTTCTACCGTATAAAACTCCAGCCGGTGGATCACACCGAAGCGATCCCTGAGAGGTGCAGTCAGCATGCCGGCTCTGGTGGTCGCTCCGACCAGCGTAAATTTCGGCAGCTCCAGCCGAATGCTCCTGGCCGATGCTCCCTTTCCGATCACAATATCAATCGCATAATCCTCCATCGCCGGATACAATACCTCCTCTACCTGGCGGTTCAAACGATGGATTTCATCGACAAACAAAACATCCCCTTCCTGCAGGTTGTTTAAAATCGCTGCCATTTCTCCAGGCTTTTCAATCGCCGGTCCGGCAGTAATCTTCATATGCACGCCCATTTCATTGGCAATGATACCGGCCAATGTCGTTTTGCCAAGACCGGGAGGCCCGTAAAGCAACACATGATCCAACGCCTCCTTCCGCTGCTTGGCTGCCTCGATATAAACCTTGAGGTTGTTCTTTGCCTTTTGCTGCCCGATATAATCTGCCAACATCTGCGGACGCAGGCTGTTATCTATCCCGATATCCTCTTCCATCAGCTCTGTTGTGATGATTCTTTTTTTCTCCTGCTGCATGCGCCGCTCCCTTCTATCTGCCTGCTGCTACCGCAGTATCTCCTTCAATGCACGTTTTAATAATTCTTCAGTATCCATTTCCTCGCTTACCTCGACCCGTCGGACGGCCTGCAGGCTTTCTGTAGCCGAATAGCCAAGTGCCTCCAGGGCGGCTACTGCCTCCCGGCGGATTCGGTTTGCTGCGTTAGCTTCTAACGAGCCATTCCCTGCGGCATTTCCGCTCGTACTGGCTCCTGCGCCGCTGCCTGAGCCTGCAAGTTGCTTTTCAAACACATCCTCCACATGAAGCTTGTCCTTTAATTCTAAAATCAATTTTCTGGCAGTTTTTGCTCCGATGCCCGGCGCTCTGGAAATTGTCTTGGCATCGTCGGCCAGAATCGCAAACCTAAGCTCATTCGGAGAAATGACCGACAGGACGCCAAGTGCTCCCTTAGGTCCGATTCCGCTGACGGTAAGCAACAGCTTAAACACCTCCAGGCTATCCTGATCCAAAAAGCCGAATAGCTGAATACCACCCTCTCTGACATGGAGATACGTATGGAGCCTTACCTGCGCTCCAATCGCCGGAAGTCCCTCGTACACCGAGGCCGGGACAAAAATTTCATAGCCCAGCCCTCCGGCCTCTATCACAACCGTATCCACATCGGTTGCTGCCAGCTCCCCTTTGATGTATGCAATCATTCTTCTTCCTCATTTCCGATATCTAGTTCCAGTTCATGCTCTATCTCTAATCGGCTTCTTTCTGTCTGTACGGTTCTGACTGCCCTGTGCCGCGGCTCTTTTAGCTTAGAAAAGCTTCCTGTCACCATAGAAAGACGTCCCTCGTCAATAAAATACAGAACACTCATTACATTGATTTCCAGTCCCTCTGCAATCTGCATAGCATTGCTGTTTGGATACTGCTTTAAATATTCCTTGATTTTCCGAAACAGTTCTTCCTCCTTTTTGGCACATTCCTCACATACCTGCCGCTTGACGGCGGAAGTAAACAGCTTTTTACAATGCCTGCAAGTATACACTTCTTCTCCCATAACAGCCCCCTGCCATCTCTATAATAAAGTAGAAAATAAATTTAAAATCGGCTGGATCAGCTTCAGCCTCCAGGAACGGTGCTTCCACATTTCATAGGTGATTTCCTCGCTGATCGCCATCGTTTTTAAAAAGTCCTCTTTGATCGGCTCTAACGTCTTTTCTTCACTCATCCAAAGTCCGCACTCATAATGAAGGTAAAAGCTTCGGTAATCCATATTGATGGTTCCTACCACACCGCATTCCTCGTTTAAAATCATTTTTGCATGGATAAAGCCCGGCGTATACTCATAAATCCGAATCCGGTTCTCCAAAAGCTTTCCATACGAATAATTCGTCAGGATTTTCACATATTTTTTATCCGGGATATGCGGTACGATAATCCGTACATCCACGCCGCTGCGTGCGGCAGCAATCAAGGCATCCCGCATATCATTTTCCAGCACCAGATACGGCGTCGTAATATAGACATACCTTCTGGCATATTCAATCATATGGCGGTACATCGTTTCGATTGGATTGTCGGGACTGTTGGCCGGGCCGTCCGAGACGACATGGCAATAGACCTCCGAGGGCGGAAACGGCTCTTTGCTGCGGTAAGGCGCATAATCGATCAGAGGCCCGTCGCTGCACACCTCCCACATCTGCAAAAAAACAACCGTCAGGCCCCAGACGGCATCCCCGGATACCCGTACTGCCGTATCCTTCCAGACTCCAAACCGGCGTATGATATTGGCATATTCGTCTGCGATGTTGATTCCTCCGGTATAGCCGACCCGTCCGTCTACCACGACGATTTTCTGGTGGCTGCGGTAATTCATATACAGCTTGTCAATGTATTTGTGAATCGGATTGAAAATCCGGATCTGAAAGCCCTCGTCCTCTAAGCGCTGGCGGAAATTGTTGTCGGTACGGAACATCGCACCGAAATCATCGTACATAAACTTTACTTCTACGCCCTGCCTGATTTTCGCTAAAAGGATTTCGTGCATCCGATCCCAGAGTTCGCCCTCTCCAACAATAAAAAAATTGATTAAAATAAACTTCTTTGCCTGTTCCATATCGGCAAAAATCGCCTCAAACGCATCCTCTCCCATCGCATAATAGGAAACCTCGTTGTTTTTCGTCAAGGGGAACTGCTCGCCCTCTAAATAACGGCTCATCCGGGACATCACCGGATGCTTTTTTTCATAAGCGTCCTCTAACTCCGGGACATATTCCAGATACTGGTTTCCATGGTTGATTTTTGTCAGCACCTTTGCTTCAATTTTCCGTTTGGAGTCGCTTTTGCCCCAGAGCAAAAACATCAGATGTCCTGTAACCGGAAGAAGCTGAATGACACAAATCCAGGCAATCTTATAGGACGGGCTTAAACTTTCATTGACCAGCGTGACAATTAAAATAATACTAAGCAGCTCTAATATAACATAAAAATATACCGTAAAGCCGCGCATCAGGTAGGTAAACAGCGCTACCAGAGCAAACTGGGCAAGCACCAAAAGAGCCACCACCATTGCCCGTAAAATCGCGCTCATATTCATTTTAATCCTTTTGGGCATCTTTTCCTTTTCTTCTGCCGGCATACTTTATCCTTCTTTCTTCCTATGTAGCTTCTTTTTCCAGTCCTCTAACGCCTCCTCCTTCCCGATGGATTTCATATTCGGAAAGGCGCCAAGAAGCCGTCTCTGGATCAGATTCGCTTTTTCTAGCTTATGCTGGTAACGGGAAAAAATCCCCTTCCACGCCTCTATCCATTTTTCGCCGGTTTCACTGCCGGAGAAAATATTCTTTACGGTTTCCTCCCATTCCCCGGTATCTAACAGGCTGGCCAAACGGCTCCGCCATTCTCCGACCAGGCCCCCGGTAATATCCGTCAGCTTATGCTTTGCCAGATAATCTAACAGCTCGGCACGAATTCTTTGCAGCTCCGCCAGCTTTTTGTCAAACTGCACCGTAGAAATGACTGTCACAATAAAATCCGCCAAAAATACGGCGGCTATCCCATATCCAACCACTTCCCCCGCCCTTCTTGGAATGTCCGCGATCAGCAAATCCATTCCAGGCTTTAACACCAGTTCCATCGTAACAGAAAGCACACCCCAAAACAGGGAGGCGCCCAGACAGATTCTTCCCTGTAAGTTGCATTTCCAGTCGCTGTAATCCCACCAACGGGTATGGAACAGCTTTTCCATCAGCCAGGAGGTGACAAATTCCAACACAGATGCGACCAACATCCCGACAAAAAAAACAGCCACATAATGCTCGCGGATGGGATCTAACACCATCATAATAACGGTCGCACCGGCTCCGTAAATCGGGATCACCGGTCCGTTTAAAAAGCCTCGGTTGACCAGCTTTCTCTTTTGGAAGGAAACCAGACAGCTTTCATAAATCCAGCCGAAAAAGCTGTAGAGAAAAAAATGGTAAAACAGATAAAACCATTCAAACCCAAATAACCGTATTTCCCACATGCCCCTTCTCCTCCCATCGTCCGATAAGGCTCTTTTCTTTATGATAGTAAATTGCAGGCAAATTGTCAACCCGTCCATTTTTGTAAGGAACATCCTACAGTTGACAAAGCCCCCCTCTGTTCGGTAAAATAAAAAGGAATTCCGCAAAGTATCATCCCTTGGAGGGCTTTTTATGATAACACAAACAACACCCTTAACGCTCCCTTATCCTCCCTGCCTGCCGGAAGGCGTAAAACCGGAGGAAGCGCTTTTTTTTGATATCGAAACAACCGGCTTTGCCGCCGACGTCACGGCTCTCTATTTAATCGGCTGCGTCTGCCAGAAGGACGGAGTATGGACGTTGCTCCAATGGTTTGCCGACGATAACCGCAGCGAGGCTTCCTTGCTGACCTCCTTTTTCCGGCTTGCCGAGGACTATTCCTGCCTCCTGCACTACAACGGCACCAGCTTTGATCTTCCCTATCTGATGAAAAAATGTGAAAAGCATTCCTTTGATTATCATATCCCGGAAGAAAAAAGCTATGATCTCTACAAAAAATTGCAGCCCTTTCGTTCTCTGCTCCGGCTGGAGCATCTAAAGCAAAGGAACTTAGAGAGTTATTTAGGACTCGTCCGCCCTTCTCCCTATTCCGGCGGCGACCTGATTTCCTATTATGGATTATACTTAAAGGCCAAATACGGACATCTGCCGGAGGAAGCCTCCTACCAGGAACTGTTGCTTTCTCACAACCGGGAGGATTTGATCGGGCTTTTGGGCATTACTCCGCTGCTCGCCCTCCCTGCCATGCTGGATTCCTGTACGGCGCAGCCTGCCGTCCGAAGCCTGGAGAAAAAGGAGCTGCTGATTCCGCTTCTTTTGCCGATGCCGCTTCCAAAGCCTCTTTACTGGCGTATGGAAAGCCTTTCTCTTTCTGCCTCTGACTGCCAGGCCACGCTTAGGGTTTCCCTCTGTCAGCAGGAGTTAAAATTCTTTTATTCCAATTATAAGGATTATTATTATCTCCCGGAGGAGGATATGGCTATCCATAAAAGCATTGCCTTTTATGTCGATAAGCATTACCGTACCAGGGCAAAGGCGGCGAACTGCTACAGCAAGCATACCGGCTGCTTTATTCCGCAGTTTGAAGAGCTGCTAGAGCCGTTTTTTAAAATCGACTATGCCGACCGGACGACCTGGCTCGAGGCGACTGACGAATTTTGCCAGGATACCGAACAGCTTACCCGTTATGCCAGGCATCTGCTGTGGCATTTGGTCATACATCATAGGAAATGATAAGGAAAAGCCTCCTGACAATCACTGCCGGAGGCTTTCTTTTTGTACCACTACCCCATAGAGCTTATCCCTCCTGGGCAATGATCTCTCTCTTATTATACGAACCGCAGGCCTTACAAACCCTATGAGGCATCATCAAAGCGCCGCATTTGCTGCACTTTACCAGATTTGGAGCAGACATCTTCCAGTTTGCTCGACGGCTGTCTCTCCTTGCCTTGGACGATTTATTTTTTGGACAAATAGACATCTATTACACCTCCTTATTTCAATCCGAAAGCGATTTTTATTCGTCTTTCAGGTTAAACTTTTGAAAAATATCCTGAATCTGCGCCATCCTGGGATCGGAAGGCTCCTGACGGCAGCCGCACGTCCCTTCGTTTAAATTCCTTCCGCACACCGGGCAGAGTCCCTTACAGTCCTCCCTGCAAAGAACCTTCTCCGGCAATGCCGGTAAAATCTCACCCAACAGCAGCAAATCCGTATCTAAATGAAAACCATCCAGATAGCTCTCCTGCTCCGCTCCTTCCGCGCTCTTCTCCTCCTGGCTAAGATCCAGAGACACATGGATATTGACCGGAATCGAAACTGCTACGCTCTTTAAACAACGGCTGCAGGGTATGGATAATGTGTAGTCGGCGCTTCCCTCTACCAGCACCCTTTTTCGGTTCTGGTTGGTTATCCTGGCCGACAGCGGAGGCTTTTGCAGAAATTCATACCGCATCCCCTGAAACTCTATCTCTGAAAGCTCTAGGGGAATGTCCATCGTGACAACCTTGTCCGGTACTGCCATGACTTCCGACAGCGAGAGAATCATACTATCACCCTCCTGATATTCACACTGTTTTCCATTATAGCCGTCCGAAAGAGATTTGTCAATCTTTTTTGTCAATTCTTCTATCGTTCTTCACTGGTTACACCAAAGCTACGGTCTCTCTGGCAATCGCCAGCTCCTCATTGGTTGGAATCACGCATACCGAAACACCGGAATCCGGAGTGGAAATCATACATTCCTCGCCGCGTACTTTATTTTTCTCCAGATCCAGCTTAACGCCAAGATACCCCAGATAGTCGCAGACCATCGCACGCATCTTTCCGTCGTTTTCTCCCAGGCCCGCAGTGAAGGCAATCGCATCCACGCCATTCATAGCGGCTACGTAAGCGCCGATGTATTTTGCTACCCGGTATACAAAGACACGGAAGGCCAGAGCAGCCTTTTCATTTCCTTCGTCCTCGGCCTTGTTTAAATCACGGAAATCACTGGAAACATACCCGGAAAGTCCATACACACCGGACTTTTTATTGAGAACGTTCATCACGCCTTCGATATCCAGCCCCTCTTTTTTCGCCAAAAACTCCAGAATCGCCGGATCCAAATCACCGGAACGAGTTCCCATTACCAGACCCTCTAACGGAGTAAGACCCATGCTGGTATCTACCGATTTGCCGTTTAATACGGCAGAAATGCTGGCTCCGTTTCCTAAATGGCAGACGATCACCTTGGAATTTTCCTTATCCAGACCGGCTACCTCATAGGTACGCTTGGAGACAAAATCATGGCTCGTTCCATGGAAGCCGTAACGTCTTACCTTGTATTTCTCATAGTACTCATACGGCAGAGCATACATATAAGCAACCGGAGGCATCGTCTGATGGAAGGCAGTATCAAATACGGCCACCTGCGGCACGCCTGGCATAATACTCATGCAGGCATTGATTCCAATCAGGTTTGCCGGATTATGTAACGGCGCCAGATCGTTGCACTCTTCAATCGCCTTTAATACTTCCTCGTTGATTTTCACGGAGGAAGCAAATTTTTCTCCGCCATGTACGACACGATGTCCTACCGCGCTGATTTCCTCCAAAGAAGAAATCACTCCGTATTCCGCATGGGTCAGAGCGTCAAGCACCAGCTTGATCGCTACCTCATGGTTCGGCATGGCAGCCTCTATCACCTGCTTCTCTCCGCCTGCCGGAGTATGATTCAGCCTGCCGTCGATCCCTATCCGTTCGCATAAGCCCTTCGCCAATACAGCCTCACTCTCTGCATCAATCAACTGATATTTTAAGGAAGAGCTTCCACAGTTAATGACTAAAATTTTCATAGTTCCCTCTAAACTCCTTTGTTTATTTCTATTATGCCTGCGTGAGCGCAATTAAGATTGCGCCTGAACCGCAGTAATCGCTACGACGCCTACGATATCGTCTGCTGAGCAGCCTCTGGAAAGATCGTTGACCGGAGCAGCGATTCCCTGTGTCACCGGTCCATAGGCTTCTGCCTTTGCCAGACGCTGTACCAGCTTATAGCCGATGTTACCGGCATCCAGATCCGGGAATACCAAAACGTTGGCCTTTCCTGCCACCTCGCTGCCTGCAGCCTTAGAAGCGCCTACGCTTGGAACGATAGCAGCGTCTAACTGAAGCTCGCCGTCCAGCTTTAATTCCGGATGTTGTTCCTTTGCAATTCGGGTAGCCTCTACTACCTTTGTTACATCGTCATGCTTGGCACTGCCCTTGCTGGAGTGAGACAGCATGGCAACTAAGGGCTCCTCGCCTACCAGCATCCGGAAGGACTCGGCGGAGGAAGCGGCGATAGCAGCCAGTTCTTCCGGGTTCGGGTTCTGGTTTAATCCGCTGTCTGCAAAAACGAAGGTTCCGTTTGCACCAAATTCACAATCCGGTACTACCATCAGGAAAAAGGCGGATACCAGCTTTGTTCCTGGTTTTGTCTTTAAGATCTGCAGACATGGACGAAGAGTGTCCGCCGTAGAATGGCAGGCGCCGGATACCATACCGTCTGCATCCCCGGCCTTTACCATGAGTACACCGAAATACGGATAATCTGTCGTAAGGGTTTCTCTGGCCTTCTCCTCGGTCATTCCTTTGTTTTTCCGCAGCTCGACAAACAGATTGACATAAGCATCCAGCTTTTCACTGGTCAGCGGATCGATGATCGTCGCCCTGCTGATATCAAAGCCGCCCTCCTTTGCCTTTGCTGTTACGGTTTCCTCGTTTCCGATTAAAATAACCTCGGCAATATCCTCGGCAATAATTTTGGCAGCAGCCTCCAGGGTTCTTTTATCCTCGCTCTCCGGCAGGACGATTCTTTTTCTCTCGGCCCTGGCACGGGCCTTGATTCCATCCATAAAGCTCATGGTGCGTCTCCTTTCTGTACCTTATTTTATTTCTGATATTTTCTGTTTTGCACATTAGCTTCATTATACTCCTTTTTACCTTTGGTTACAAGAGCAGAGAACCGTGAGCATATGTATTTTTCGAGAAACAAGTTACTGGCCAGACGATTCCAACGCCTCTAGGCGAAACGCATACAAGCATGTTCCTGCATACCTGGTTGACAGAAAGGCCGTTTTTGCCTATGATAAGAAAAGAAGGATAAACGGAAGCAGCATATAGGAGGGAAATATGACACCACAGGGAAAACGAGTACTGGGAATCATTGCAGAATACAATCCTTTTCACAACGGACATCTTTATCATATGGAAGAAGCCAGACGGCGCTCCGGCTGTGACTATCTGATTGTTGTCATGAGCGGAGACTATGTGCAGCGAGGCGCCCCGGCGCTCCTTGATAAATACACTCGCGCCCGATTTGCACTGGAGGCCGGAGCCGATGCAGTACTGGAGCTGCCTGCGGCCTTAGCCTGCGGCAGTGCGGAATTTTTTGCCAGAGGAGCCGTCGGACTGCTGCACCGCCTAGGAATCGTAGACTGTCTTTGCTTTGGCTGTGAGGATACCGATCTATCCTCTTTGCAGTGCCTTGCAGAGCTTCTTGCAGAAGAACCAGCCGCCTATCGGGAAGCCCTTGCCAGGCTGCTTTGCAGCGGAAAGGGCTATCCGGCTGCCAGACAGGAAGCGCTTCTTGGCCTTGTTCCGGCGGAAACGGCCGCCCTTCTTGCAAAGCCAAACAATCTGCTGGCAATCGAATACTTAAAGGCTCTTTCTTTTTTTTCCTCCTCTATCAAACCGCTCCCACTGAAACGAAAGGGAAGTAGCTACCATGATATCCGCCTGGTGCCTGGCCAGACAGGGACAGAGCCTTCCTTTCCTTCTGCTACGGCTCTGCGCAGGCAGATTTTTTCTATATGGAAAGAAACGCCTAATCACAGGGAGGATTTTTTAGCACCTCTCAAGCCTTATCTTCCTGATTTTGTATACTCTCTCCTGCAGGAACATTTTTTCCCGATTCAGGAGGATGATTTTTCTTCTGCACTTTTTTACGCCCTGCAGCCTTATTCCAGGACGATATCTCAAACATGCGCCCTTCCTCAAGCCGCTCCGTTTGCTCAGACAGCCTCTCCGAAACAAGAAACAGGGCTTACCCGGCTGGAAAAGCAGGAATGGATTGCTTCTCTGGCTAAATACCAGGACATTTCTACCGATTTGGCAGGGCGAATGCTTTCTTGTCTCCATGGCTCCTTTTCGTTTTCCACGTTGGCAGCGCGCCTTTCCGCTTCTAACTATACAGCTTCCCGTATCCGGCGCGCTCTGCTTCATTTGCTGCTTGGAATTACCAGTCAGGATATGGAGCTGTTTCGGGACTGCTCCTATGCCCCGTATGCCAGGCTTTTAGGCATCAAAAAGGAATCCGGAACGCTTTTCCGCCTTATCGCAGAAGAACGCCGGATTCCAGTTATTACAAAAGTAGCCGATGCCAAACGGCTTTTGACGCCGGAAGCGCTGTACCTGCTAGAGCAGGATATTGCCGCCGCCGAGTTATACAACCAGGCTGTTTTCTGCCGTTACGGCAGGACAATTCCAAGCGATTACTATTATCCCTTTTTAACTAGGTAGCAAAAACAACTATTCCTGACGGATTCTCGTATCCAAATGCTCCTCGTAGGTCTCGGTAAAAATATGATTCCCCACAGCCTCATCATCCGTATGGTAAAAGAGCCAGCTATGGCTCTCCGGCCTGGCGGCGGCCTCTAAGGAGGCAGCGCCCGGACAGCAGATCGGCCCCTTAGGAAGTCCCTCGTAAACATACGTATTATAAGGATCGTCTACCTCCAGATCCGCATACAACACCTGATTGACGTCATACCTTCCGTCGGTAATCACATAAAGCACCGTCGGACACATCTGCAGCTTCATTTGCTGATTCAAACGGTTATAAATTACCCCGGCAATCGTCGGACGCTCCTCTGCCAGCTTTGCCTCCCGCTCGACAATCGAAGCCATCGTCACCAGATCATAAAGCGAATAGCCCTCTGAAAGTGTATTCTTCTCCTCCAGCAAGGAAAGATGCGACTGGAAGCCGGCCAGCATTTTTTCTACGATCACCTCGGCTCCGTCCCCTACATAAATCTCATACGTATCCGGGAACAAAAAGCCCTGCAGCGCATACGTTCCCCGTTCGGCCGGAAGTTCCTTTAGAAACTCAAAGTCATAATCCACCCGGCTGGCGGCGGCATAAAATTCCTCTGCCGTACAAAATCCCTCCTGCTCCAGACGCTGCCCGATCATTTCCACCGAATAGCCCTCCGGTATCGTAAAGCGCACTGTCTCCCGGCCTCCTCCGGTCGGCGTCTGGCACATGATCTCCATCATATCCGTCAGACTCATACCTGGATTCAGCTCATAGGTGCCAGGCTGAAACTGCCCCAAATAGCCGCTTTCTACTGCTTTTAAATAAAACGCATACCGGAACCGTACCAGCCCGGCATCCTCTAAAAGTCCGGCAATATCCTCCAGACCGTTTCCTTCTGTAATCGTAACGCTGATGGTTTTTCCTTCCTTTATCACGGTTTTTTTTGTATATTCCTTATAAAAGGAATACCCGAAATAGACGCCGATTGCCAGCAGCAAAATGATAATCCATTCAATTACAATCAGTACAATTTTCTTTTTTCCTCCTGTTTCTTCCATCTTGAGTATATCCCCCTCCCCTTCTTTTTCTCCTTCTCTTTCTCCTTTTTTGATTGCTTTGCGGTTCTTTTTTATCATATCCTCTTTTTCCCTGCATATCTTGTACTAAGCTTATAGAACTGTCCCCCTGGAGGATACTGTATGACACTGATGCTGATCCTTTGCTTTGCTCTGCTGCTTTTCTTTCCCGCTGCCTGTCTGGAGGGCGCCAGAAACGGCCTGCTGCTTTGGTTCCACACTGTTTTGCCTACCCTATTTCCCTTCCTCTTTGTCTCTTCTATGCTGGTAGCTACCGGAACCGCCCATACGATCAGCCGTATCGGAAAGCCCTTTCTGGCTCCTGTTTTCCGGGTATCCACGGATTGCTGCTATGCTATTTTAATCGGATTGGTTTCCGGCTATCCGCTCGGCGCTAAAACCTGTGCCGATTTGGTACAGGAAGGCAGTATTTCCAAACAGGAAGGGCAATATTTGCTTTGTTTTTGCAACAATGCCAGTCCTATGTTTATCATCAGCTTTACTGCCGGAAGCCTCCTCGGACTGCCTTATCGGAGCTGCCTGTTGTTCTGGCTGACGGTTCTTGTATCGGCCTTTTTCACAGGCGCCATTTACCGTTTTTGCAAGCACCCTTTTACCAAGCACCCTATACTGAAAAACAAGTTAAACGACGCAGCCAAAGACACGACAGAACAGCAGGAACAAAAATATCCTCTTCGTGCCGCCAGTATCTACACCAATGCAAAGCCTGCCGAATACGCTATCCCTTCTGCTTCTCCGCTGGAGTATGCGCTCGAGACGGCGATTCAGACGATCACCAAGGTAGGCGGCTATATCATCTTATTCGGTATTCTGGGGTATCTGCTTACCAGCCTGGCTCTTCCTTTTCCTCTTCTGCAAGGATGCCTGGCTGGGATTTTGGAGATCACAACCGGCAGCAGCGCCCTGGCGGCGCTTCCTCTTGCTCCTACTCTAAAAACAGTCCTGATCTGTGCCGTCACAGCTTTTGGTGGCCTGTCCAGCATCCTGCAGACCAAAAGCGTTCTGGGCAGCTCGGGACTGTCTGTCACTACCTATGTTTATACCAAGCTTTTACATGCTGCCCTGGCAGCTATGCTTTCTGGTATCCTACTCTCAATCAATGTGCTTTAAAAAAGCATTCTCTTCTATGTTATAAAGCTCCTCGTCATCGTATTCGTCCATCGCCGTATCCTCCTTAGAGGACTCTTCCTGCCCGGCCGGATAGTCTGCTCCGGCGGCTGTCTGAGAAGGCTCCGCTCCGGCCGCCTCCTGTACCGAGGCGCCATATAGCTCGGCTGCCAGCTCGTTGCGATTGCTGGAGAGTACCTGCAAATTTCCATGTAACGTTTCTACCAGATTTTCACAGCGGCTTCTTGTACTTTCAAACGCATGGCCAATGACCTTTTCCACCTCTCCTAGCATCTGCTCTGCATAGATCAGCGCATTGGTTCGGATCTCATTGGCATCTTGATTTGCCTCCTGAATCAGCCGGTTTGCCTCCTCTTGTGCCTGGAGGACAACCTCATTGGCACGGTCGTACGCCTGTTGCATAATTTCACTCTCGTTAATCAGGCTGTCCGTCCGCAGCCTTGCTTCTTCTGTAATCGCTTCTGCCTGCTTTTCCGCATCTGCCAGAATCGTGTCCCGATTGGCAATGATCTTTTGATAGCGTTTAATTTCATCTGGAGTACGGAGCTTTAGCTCATCCAGCAGGTCATACAGTTCTTCCTTTGGTACAATTACCCTTGAGGACGAAAACGACTTTGGCTTACAGCTTTCCACAAAATCATATATATCCTCTATAATCTGTTCTATCCTGCTTGTACCCATCGTCCCAACACTCCTATCCTTTCTCTATTCTTCCTGCTGTCACCCAACCTGTCCCACCCGCTGCCAGATCTCTCCTGCCTCTTAGCGCTTTTGGAGATATACATGCTGGTTTGTCTTGTATTCCTTTCGCTTTAACAGGAGAAAGCCCAATTCCCCTGCATAATCAAAACTGGTTTCCTTAGCGGCTTCCACCACAATCAGAGTATTTCTGTCCGCTACCGCAGAATGGGATAAATAACGCAGCACACGCTCTTCCTCTCCCATCCGGTAAGGAGGATCTAAAAAAATCACGTCAAAGCTTCTTCCGTCCTGTTCCAGCCTGCGGATGCCTTCTAATACCTCCGCCTGACAAACCAGAGCTTCCTCTGCTAATTTGGTACGCCCCAGATTCTCTTTGATACACCGGATAGCAGCCCGATCCTGTTCGATAAAAACAGCCCGCTTTGCTCCCCGGCTCAGTGCTTCAATCCCTATGGCTCCGCTGCCGGCATACAAATCCAAAAAGGAGCTGTCTGCCAAGGAGCCCTGCAGCATATTAAAAAGGGTTTCTTTAATCCGATCTGTAGTCGGCCTGGTATCCATCCCTGGCGGGGCAGCCAGCGAAATCCGTTTCGCCTTTCCTGCTATAACCCGCATATCTGGTATCCTCCCTAATGTCTTGTGATATCGCTGCCGGGACATCTCGTCTGTCCTGACACAAAATCAGTATATCGCACTTACGGAAAGATTGCAAGCACAACATTTCTTCCTGCGAAACATTCCCTATCCGGCTCTGTAACTATGTAAAGAGGGAGCCAAACGGCTCCCTCCTGTGACAGATATTATTTACCTGCCATCATTTTTTCCTGCTCCTGGATCATTTTCTTTACCATATGGCCGCCTACGCTACCATTTTGATAAGAGGTCAAATCTCCGTTATAGCCTTGCTTTAATGGTACGCCAAGCTCGCTGGCAACCTCCATTTTAAACCGATCCATGGCTTCCTTCGCTTCTGGTACTTCTACTCTGTTTCTGCTAGACATAATAAACTCCTCCATTCGTGTGAATTTTGTTGTTTGTTACGTGTAAGCGGTAAAATGGCGTGTGGGCTTCCCCTATCCGATTGACTCCGCCCACACATCAGCGTCTTACGCTTACATACAGGTATCTGTCGTTCGTTAGGTTTTGCTCTACGCTCGCTAAAAACCTTCTGTGATCTGCCGTAGCAATTCTGCCGCTGGCTTCCTGTTCCACGTTTGGCTTCTAGCCGTTGCTTACGTTCCTAGTATCTACAGCCGGAAGATTTATAAACATGCAAATACTGTCAATTTTATCAATCGTTGATGATCCGTACGGCACGGCATGGATACTGATAATACATGTTGGAAATCATAATGCCGTCACGAGGGCTGCTGGCATGGATAATCTGCCCGTTTCCGATATACATGGCCACATGTGTGATCGTTCCGCCGCTGCTGTAGAACACCAAATCGCCAGGACGTACACTGGAAAGATTGATGGAAACACCATCGTAAGCCTGGGTCCTAGATGTTCTGGAAATATAGTAGCCAAAGTTTGCATAAATCCCTTTGGTAAAGCCAGAGCAATCTACGCCGTGTGCCAGACTGTTGCCGCCCCATACATACGGACAGCCTAAGAACTGCTTGGCATATGCTACGATGCTGGCCCGAAGAGAAGTCACACCGCCACTTCCGCTGCCGTCTCCCTCTAAGTCATAGCTTGGTACAGCCTTTTTTAACTGATATTTGATATCGACAAATTCATAGTTGACAAAGCCTTCTTCATCATCGACCTTGATCTTGATCCACTCGTCGTCAATCGTATCATCCTCCACTGCCTCGAAGGAAGCGCTGTCTCCGATTAAGGTTAAAATTTTGCTGTCCGTCGTCGGCTTCATCCGCACATTCAACGTTGTTGTATTGACCGTAGCAGCAAAATATCCGACCTCCTGTGCATAATCCTTGGCCTCGTCTCCCATAATCAAATAGTCCGTTAAAACATATCCGGTTACGCCGCCGGAGCTGATTTTAGCCCAGCCGTCCTTGTCTATTTCATAAATATAGCACCCGGCATCCTTTGGCAAATGTCCGACGATAGAATAAGAGGTTCCCGGCCCCTTGCGGATATTCAAATGATTCTCTACATCAGCGATTCCTAAATTGTCTTCATAGGCCTCGTCAATCGAAGCCCGCTGAAGCGCTTCTTTTTCTTCTTTTTCTTCCTTTTCTTTTTCTTTTTTCGCATCCTGTTTTTCTTTTATTGTATCTTCTTTCTTTGCTGTGGTTGCCTCAGCCTCCATAACCGCCTTGGCCTCCTGCTTTGCCTCCGCTTCCCGCTCACTGGCCGCGGTATAATACCGATCCAGAGATACACTAATCCCGGCTATCGGCATTTCTCCGATTCCAGAACCCTCTGCTTCTACCGGAAGCGGAAGCAGAGCAAGAAGCGCTGCCCCTGCTATTCCCCATACAGTACCTTTTCTAATTCGATTCATAAATAACCTCCTAAAAGAGAATTTCCATCGTTCTCTTTTGCTTTCCTCATGCGAAATGTTACAAACTTGTTAACTAGTTATTAAATATCATGAAGCCATTATAGCAATACTCCCGCTTTTTGTCAATAGTATGTCAAAACATCTTTTTCTTTTTGTCAATTTCCATAATACGGAAGCTATTATTCACAAACAGCCGTTCTGACTGCTCCCTTTTTTCGACAAAATATTCTATTGAGGTAGTAAGAGGAAACAGAAAAAAGGATCAAGCATTACAAAAAAAGCGGCAGGATATCCGATATCTCCTACCGCTTTGCTTATTCTATTATTGTAGTCTTTCCCCGAAAAACACAAAACTCTTTCTGGCTTGATTCAAATAATAATACAGATAATTCCACCATTGCTTTCATTGATAATTTTTTCCATACTGTTTTGCAGCTTCATCCGGCTTTCCTGCGTCAGTCTGTCTACTTTGGTATGTATTCCATCCTCTACCAGCTCCAGAATCGATTTTCCGAAAATATTGGTTTCCCAGATTCCTTCCGGGCTGTTTCGGCTCTGCTCTTCGATATAGCGGATCAAATCCTGCGCCTGCTCCTCCGAGCCGACAATCGGCGCGATTTCCGTAATAATACTGGCATTGATCAAATTGACGCTTGGCGCGACGGCCCGCAGCTTGACACCGAATTTATTCCCGTGCCGGATGATTTCCGGTGCATCCAGCTCGATGTCCTCTCTGGCCGGCATAACAATACTATACCCCTGGGAATCGACCTCCTTCATCGCTGCCTCAACCTTTTCATAGGCCAGCCGGTTTTCCACCAGCTCCTTTAGCAGACGGATAAACTGGTATTCGTTTCGGATCTCCATCCCGGACAGCTCGCTTAACGTCTGATAATATAATTCCGGGTACAACTCCATACGGATTTCTACAACACCGTTTTCCATATGGATGCCGGAGGTTTTGATTTGCCTGATGTATGGATCCTCCTCTAGCTCAATAGGCTCTGTCATATCCCGGACAAACCAGGTTTTATTTAAAATCTCGCCTGCCCGCCGCAGCAGATCCGCGCGAATCGCATGATCCTCTGGCAAAATATCGACCCATTCCGGGTAATAAAACTGCAACTCGGAAACCGGAAAGGCTTTTAAGATTTCCGTCAGCAGCTTCATAATATCGTCCATCCTAAGCTGTTCGCAGTTCATCGGCAGAACCGGCGTTTCGTAGCGTTCCTGCAGAGTGGCCGCCAGCTCCTGTGCGCCCACAGAATACGGCTGTCTGCTGTTTAAAAGAATGACAAACGGCTTTCCGGTCAGCGCCATATCCTCTACGGTCTTTTTCTCTGCTGCCTCG
>CASCWU010000062.1 GCA_949155905.1 uncultured Lachnospiraceae bacterium | reverse complement strand
CCTCCTTTCTTTGAGGGTGCGCGCTTCCCTATAACCTTATTATACTTATCTGTTGGGATCTGTCACGCAATAGCTACTGTGCATTTGCATCAGGTTCGGCTTGACAAAAAACCTGGTTTTACCAGAGCCAGATCCACCGATTACCAGGACATTTTTATTCCTGGCATACTTTGGTTCCTTTGGTCTGCCAGACATCATCAGCCTCTCTGTTTCCGTCAGCAGTACATTATTTTCAAATACCGGATCGATATAAGGCGCGATATCTTTTGAGGTTCCCCAACGCGCCGATCCATACTCCGCTCCACGCCGGAATTTTTTGGAATTTTTCGCTTTGAAATATACTGCCAAACAGAGTGATATCCCACATCCAATCCCTACCAAAAGATCCTGCGGATAAAAGCTTGGCAACGGATTGGAACATAATCCTTCTAACTCTGCCAGTACTGCCATAACCTTCGCCATATTGTTCTGTCCCGGTGATATCCGCCAGAGCCATGCCACCTTGTTGCAAAAATATCCCATAAACAAATAGGGAACGCTTCTTAGAAAAAGTTTCCTTTTATCTACATAGTGTAGCTTTGCCCGAAGCATTTCTGGTATAGCTTTCCAGTCTTTCCAGATCCCGGTTGCTATCTTTGCAAAGCTAGTTTTTCCCTTCATAACGACTGCCCCCTGTCCTTCTGATGCTCCCTCGCTCTTTCCCGGTTTTTGTCTTTTGCCAGTTGCTTCTGGAATTCTGTCAGACGTTTCTTCACCGATACCCTGGACTGTTTCTTTTCATTGGCTCCAACAAATTCCTGAAATGCCTGCTTGATCACATCTGTGTCCCTTCCTTTAAAGAAAACAAGATACTTCGGCGGCTGTACGCTCTTGTCCTTTTTCACAGCAAAATCCACATAATATTTCCTGGCTACCCGCTCAAAGGATTTGATATTGCCCTCTGCAATCTCTATATTGGAAGCTCCTGCACCCTGCCCCACCAGCTCCTTTACCGATTGCTTCCCATGAGGTACTTGCCGCCCTTGCTTATGATGTTCCAAATACAGCTTCATCGCTTTTTCAGCACATCGGCAGTTAGCCGGGAAGATCGGAATATCAGGGCAACCGTTTTCTGTATCACTTCCTCCTGCATGAAGTTCCTCCTTCCTGTGCTTTCTCCTTCTTTTATCAAGGTGGAACGTACAACCTATGCAAAACATACCATATCATCCTTTTATTCCACCTCCTGTTCCAAAAGCCGCAAAAAGCCCTCTTCTAATTCCTCAAAGCTAACTGGTAAATCATCTGGCTTTTGAATTTTCCTATCCTCAAAGCGGCAAACCAAGTGCCAGCCTTCCTTTTCAAAATCAAAGCAGGTGGCAACTGAACATTCCCCACTCTTCAAAAGCCAAATCTCCATTTCCCTGACCAGACGGAAATTATCATAAATATGATCTGTTGCCTGCCGGAAGAGACAGCATGCAGGTTCATAAAATAAAACGTCTGTCATTTGGAAAGGCTCGTGTCCTGTACCATTATCCCCTGCCATACTGGCTACCATTTTCTGGTGGCTTTTAATATAAGGATACAGCCTATCCGCATAGTAGCAAGCCGCGCTTTCCCGCCTATCTCCTTCTGCTCCAAATTCCGCAAAGGAATCAAACTCCCAGTCCTCATACAAACAGAACAACTGCAAAAGCTGTTCTTTAATGGCTTCTTTTTCTAGTGTCTCCTTTTCCAAATATTCCTTCTCCTTTCTCTCTCTTTGCTGTCTTGCCTGATTTCTGATTCGACTGACCAGCCCCCATATTGTCAATCCGGCAGATGCAATTCCTATCATAGATCCAACCAGTTTTGTTCTTTCTCTCTTTTTCATTTTAACTTACACTCCTTTTGCTTTGCTCAGGCATAAATGTATGGTAAGGCATCCGAAAAGGATTCTAAAAACGTAAAAAGGCAGCTATCACCTTTTTTGATTGATAGCTGCCTTCACGCTGTTTGCCTTCACTTCTGGACATTTTGTCCAAAAGTCCCTTCTCTTTTCAAGAACGCCTCCAGCGTTCTTGTGGCGGCGTGCGGGTCAACTTTGCTGACAACATTCCATTCCGCACGCCTGCCATCCTCCGGAGGATTTATCTCAGTTGGAGATTAGGCTCCCACTGAGACAAGCTTCCATTTACTCACCACTTATAGAAGTGGGAGTCTTCTCTAACTGAGATAAAATGCCTTTTTCCTGCCAGCCGCCTCCATACATGTCATGCTGGACTTCCTGCTGGTAATAATGATTGATTGTGGCAGGCGCATTATAAAGCGCCGTTACCATATAAGCTCGGATATTGGCTATTTTACTGGTCGTGTTCTTCATACAACGCATCACATACTCCAAATGCGTGCTGTCCAGTTTTAAAAATACTGCCTTCACCTGCTCATAGGGGTAATCCTCCCCATTTACCTTCACGGTTTTCCGTTTTACACATACTGTTTCGCAGATCACCTCATACAATTCTTCATATAGCGCCCTGTCCTGCGCTTCATCCTCTGCCATATGGCGTCCGTACTCAATCTGTTCCTGGATCCTTTTTCGATATATTCCAGAATTTTCCATCTTATCCATCCTATCTATCCCATTCTCTTCAAAATCAACCAGCTGTGTCATTTCCTGCTGATCGGATGGATAGATTCGATTGAGATAACTGGAATCCGTATAACTCTTATTGTTATAATTCAGGTTCGGTTTCCGAACTTCTGGAAGTTCGATTTTCTGACTTCTTGAAATTCGATTTTCCGACCTCTGGAAGTTCGGTTTCCTGACCTCTGGAAGTTCGATTTTCCGACTTCTGAAAGTTCGATTTTTCGGTCTCTGAAAGTTCGGTTTTCTGACCTTTAGAAGTTCGATTTCCTGACTTCCTGAAGTTCGATTTTCCGACTTCTGGAAGTTCGATTTCCTGACTTCTGGAAGTTCGATTTCCGAACTTCTGGAGAATCATCTGGGATAGTGCCTGTTTTTTCTTTCCTTTCCGCCAACGCTTTGGCATCCAGGGTAGCAAAATTTTTCACATAAATCAAATCTGGCCTGCCAAGCCCCTGCCGTTTCTTTTCAATCAAACCGATTCCTTTTTTGCAATCCAGCTCCGCTAAAACCTTGATTCCTTTTTCCTTTGCACACCCTAAATCCTCCATAATATCCTCCAGGGTATAATGGATATAAGCCCGCTTCGCTTCATCAAACCAGCCATTTTTCATCGAAAGCGCTAACCGGTCAAGCATGAGGCCGTACAAAAGCTTTGCATCGCTGGATAACTCCTTGAAACGCTCGTCTTTCATCAGCAGCCGTGGTATCCGATAGAAGGAAAACTGCTCCGTTTCCATTCCGTAATAATAATCCAACTTCAAACTACCTTTCACTTTGCTGCACCTCCGCTTCTACTGCTTTTCTTCCATTCTTCCAATAGCCGGAAAATCAGATTTTCTATCTCTTCGCTTCTATAATCTTCTGAAAAATACTGGCTAAGTTTCTCCGCTTTCAGCGTTATCTTACGTTCCCTTGGTTTCTCTTCTGCCAGAATCAACCGTACCATTGCTGTGCCTCTTTGGACAGAAAGGAAAAATCCACGCCCTGGGAAAACCCAAGTTTTCTCCTATCCACCATCGCAAGTAAGGTATCCGAAAGTTTAGACAACCAAATATACCGCTGTACCTTTTTCGCATTTTCCCCGGCAGCTTCCCCGACTTCCTCCAGTGTATTCCGCCCGGATTTTTTCCCTTGGTGCTTCATTGCTTCATACTTCATCGCATAAGCTTTCGCCTTTTCACTTGGTAAAATATCTTCCCGTTGGATATTGGAATCCACCATAATAATCGTTGCTTCATCATCGCTATAGGGACGGATAATTATTGGCATTTCTGTTTTCACGGCCAACTCCGAACCTCGTTTTCTCCGGTGTCCGGCAATGATTTCATAGCCACCTCCGGTCCTTTCCCTTGCAATTCCAGGAACCAATACCCCGTACTGGCGGATACTCTCTGCCGTTTCCTCCATCTTTTCATCGTCCTCTACCCGAAATGGATGGTTTTGGAAAGGATACAATTCCGTAAGCGGAATCAGAAGGATCTGCTCGGAAGATCCTTCCTGCCTGCCATCATTACCAAACAACTCCTCAAAACTCTCCAGCTTGATTTTAGATGCACTTCCCTGCCTAGGACTCATTCCCATCTGCCAGCGCCTCCCCTCTTCCTGCCGCAAAGGACTGTTCTGTCCCAGCCGAATTTTCTTCTGGAAAACCAGAGACCAATACCTCTTCCGTCAGGGAAAAATATGTCATCGCTACTTTCCCTTTTGGATCATGCTCATAAATGCTAACTCCTTCTGCGGAAATCTCCGCTGCACGAACCGATATCGGGATACTGTTGCTAAAAATCTTTACCTTACTTCCATACGCTTCCTGAAGCATAGTGCTGATGTCCTTTGCATAGTTCGTCCGGCTGTCTACCATCGTCAGCAAAATCCCTTCGATTTCCAGTTTCGGGTTAATCTGGCGTTTTACCTTGCCAATCGCCTTAATGAGCTGCTGTAATCCCTTTACTGGTAAATAAGCCGCCTGCACGGGTATCAGAACACGATCTGCACAGGCAAGGGCATTGATCGTCATCATTCCAAGGGAAGGCATACAATCAATCAAAATATAATCGTAGGAATCCTTGACCAGTTGGATATATTCCCCTAACACCCGTTCCCGGCTCATGACATTGACCAAGGATACCTCCAACCCGGACAATTCAATATTCCCCGGCATCAGATCCACGCCTTCTTTATGGTGCAGGATTCCTTCTACTGGCTCTATCTCTTCATCATGGATAATCTTCCCTAACACATTGGCTAACGTAACCTCCAGCCTGTCCGGTTCTGGATAGCCAAGGCTTGCCGTCAGGCTCCCTTGTGCATCCGCATCCAACAAAAGCACCTTTTTCCCTTTTCGGGCAAGCCCTATACCTAAATTGCTGGTGGTAGTCGTCTTTCCTACTCCACCCTTCTGGTTGGTGATAGCAATCACCTCGCAGTTTTTTCTTGCTCTACGCATAACTTTCCATCCTCCTGACTTTAGTTTACACATGAGGAAAGTCTTTTCTGTTCCTTTTCTACCTCCACATATGCCCTGTAATACTTGTTTGTCCCTTTATTGGTGTAAAGCTCTGAGAACTGCAATACTTGTATCCTTTTATCTCGTTCCAGAATTTTCCGGAGCCACTTAATATCATTTTTTGTTCCCATGAGCCTGATTTTCAGCATAATATCCTCCCATCTGCTTGCTTTAAAATCCTAACAATGTTCTGGATAACGGAGCCGGATCGCCTGCCAAAAATACTTTGCATATTCGCAGCAAAATAAATCTTCTACAGTATATCGCTTGCTTTCTCTTAACTGCTCCTCCACATCCTTACAATCATTAACACTTGGCATAGCATTGCTGTAAAGATTGAAAGCCAAACGGATTACTCTGGCACTCCCACTGGTGATCCAACTGCTTTCCAGACATTCCGTCTTTACATACCCAGTCTTAAAATCATAGATTGCTTTGATATTCCTCCTTGTATCCTCGCTAATCCCCAGGCAATACACCAACGCTGCATGGTAGACATCCATCCTCCGACACTCCGGTAGATAGGCCAGGAAAAACTCCCTGTGTCCTGTATCCTTAAAAGTTACGCATCGAGCTACCCGTTCTACGGATGCAACCCGTTCTTTCTTTGCACTTAACGCTGTGTTCATCATGTTCTATGACCTCCTTATTTTCTTTTTCTGACCATAACAAAAGGACATTTTCCTGGTTAAAACTCACTTTCGGAAAATGTCCTTTATCCTGCAATATTTATTTGGAAATGCAACGCTATCTGTATTATCACGTATTATCCCGTAGGATATTGTGCGGATTTGTTGCACTTTTGTTGTAAAGCATTTACTTTAAACTACGAATCACTTGATTTTATGGGCTTTTGTAGGATTTCGTCCAGAAAATTTTACATTTTACTTTTATTCCATTGATTTCTTTCCTCATCTGCATCTGCTTCCTCCCAGTCATAATGAAGAAACGCGCCAAGCTCCGAAAGATACTTCCCACGGCATTCTATACTGCAAGACACCACCCGTCGGCTTAAATTTACAAAAGGATGTTCCTATAGAATGTTATCTTTTTTTATCCCAGCCAATAACTCCAGGGCATTATCTCCGCACTCCATGACATTAAAACAGAGTTCTGGATAACGGTAAATATTCAGCAAAATTTTGCTCCCGGTACTCAAACAGTTGTTAAAATAAACATCATTATAATCTATCACATGGATTCCTGCCGTTCCCTCCCCTTCATTATACCGAAAACCTTTCCAAACTGCAAACAGTTCTTTTTATTTTCTAAACGCTTGCTTTTCTCATTCCGCTATGATATCCTGAAACCAAAAGGAGGAGTACAGAATGAAGCTTATCGTCATTACCGGCACCTGCGGAGCAGGAAAATCCACGGTAAGGGAGAAACTAAAGGAACGTCTTGACTCTCACCGATATGCCTGTATCGACACCGATGAGGTCGGCATTAACTGGTGGGATTACGCTGGGACGGATCGGGAATATCAGTTCAGTGACGACTGCTTAAAGGAAGCCGTACGCCGGGCGGACAGAAGGGATCTGGTGTTTGCAAGCTGTTTAAACCCTCAGGACTATATCGGAAAGCACACGATTCCTGAAGAGATCGAAGCGACTTATTTTATTGTACTGTGTCCGGCGGATAGGCTTATCGAAAAACGTCTTCGCGCCAGGCCAAAGGAGCGCGGCTTTGATTCTGACGAAGCCATCCGGCCGCAGATCGCCTACAACCAGTGGTTTCGGAAAAACAGAGGAAAAGTACCGCTTTTCCTGGATACCAGCGAGCTGTCTGTGGAAGAGACAACAGAACGGATTTTTTCTTTCCTTATGGGACTGCCTTCTTAATCAATGCCACCAGACTTGCACTCTCATAATCATCCACAATGATCCGAAATCGCTTCTCCATTGGGCGCAGGAGGGAGCGGAGGGTATCGCAATTCTCCCTCCACTCCGATAGAATCCGCTTGTTTTCCGGCATGAATTCTCCTGCACAAGCGTCTGAATCGCCGTATAGGTGTCATAAAGAGCTTATGCGGCAGGCACAGGGACATATCTTGCTCTGTCCATACCTGTTCAATTTCTAAAATTTCCTCGGTAAACTGATAGGTTCCATCTGCTGCAATGATATAACTTTCGTTTTCAATCTCGTACATATTTAACAGCATACCCTCTGTCGTGTTGTTAAAATCCAGCCATCTTGCCGCCAGCTCCGGATTTTTTACAGCTAAAA
Source organism: uncultured Lachnospiraceae bacterium (assembly GCA_949155905.1). Classification (GTDB taxonomy): domain Bacteria; phylum Bacillota; class Clostridia; order Lachnospirales; family Lachnospiraceae; genus MGBC131033. The sequence continues at coordinate 13,591 of CASCWU010000062.1, read as the reverse complement.
GCGAGAAGTCCGGCTGATCCGTAACCAGCCCCATCGAAATCATACCCTGGTTTGCCATCAAATAGATGGTCGGGAATGCGCCCGTCCGGCCATTGACCACATATTCGTTCGGCGCAACTGATCCTACCTTATTGCTCGTCAACCAATCGTTTTCATTCTTCGTCTGGCTGAGGGAGTTTGACGTATTGGAAGCTCTTTACGAAGTTTAGAATAAGGTGTTCTTTTCTGCTTAATGTTTCTACCTCTGACAAAGCCTGATTTCTGATTACTATCGTAGGTGGCAACAACAAAGTTAATACCCCTGTCAATACCAACGACATTACAAATGTCCGAAATATTACTTTCTTCAACATCCTATAAATAATGGATATAACCAACACAATAGACGTAAATACAGTCTCAAAGTACATATTGTTTTAGTAACCAAATATCGTAAAGCATGGCTACATTGATAAGGAGCGTCTGTACCCGTTTTCCCCTTTCTTGTCTGTCTCTTCATTTGCTTTACTGTCAGCTTCTTGGCCGGTCTTTTCTTCAAAGGAAGTATCCTCCGGATTTTGGGAATCTGTTTCTGTCTTGCAGGCCGACAATAACCCGGCTGCTCCTTGTGGTATAAATGAAATGCTTCTTTGTATGGCTAATATAGACATTTTTAAAGATGGTGTCAATTCTAGACAATTTTACAGAAATTTCTAAATTATACACTAGAAGAAGGGAATAGAAAGAATTTTTTCCAAATATCCTTTTGTGTATATGGTTATCTTTAAATACATTAACCATGTATATTTTTTCCATAATAGTGTATCACTAGAAACCAGTTTTTGAATAATTAGAAAAAATTTCGTTAAAAAAAGAGCTGGCTTAGCAAATTCTCATATCATTAAAACACCTTCTGGTTCATAGGTTTGCTTTGCACCAAAGTGTTCCACTTTTGTTTGATAATGATTTCCTAAATAATAAAACCGCAAGCTATCTTTTTCTTCATCCATAAGATCGCATAGTTCATGTTTTAATTGTGTCCATTGTGCTGCATCAACCAAGCATTCAAATACGGAATTCTGTACTCTTTGTCCATAATTCACACATTTTTTGGCTATCTGTCTCAAACGTTTTCGCCCGGCAGCATTTTCTGTATTCACATCATATGTAACCAACACTAACATAAAATCACCTCACTTCCATAAAAACGGTGGATAGGCATCTAAATCCCCCCGTAAATATCTCGCCAAAAGCAATGCCTGCAAATAAGGAACTAATCCCCAGGGGATTTTTTCTTCTAAATAAGGATGCGTAATCGATTCCTGTTTTTTCTCCTGCCAGCTTTTTAAAAACTTTTTTCTGGCATTATCAGTCATACGAACAGCACCGCTTTCTGCTTTTTCAAAATCTTCTGCATTTACAATTCGATTATTGACTGCAGTCAGTACAAAACGGTCTGCCATACAAGGACGTAATTCTTCCATCAAATCCAAAGCCAGAGAAGTTCTTCCTGGCTTATCCCGATGCAAAAATCCCACATAAGAATCCAAACCAACACTCTCTAAGGCAGAAGCGCAATCATTTGCCAATAAACTGTATGTAAAGGAAAGCATTGCATTTATATTATCCAAAGGAGGTCTTCTGTTTCTTTCATGAAAATAAAAAAACTCTTTCTCTCGTAAAATCATATCATCAAAAACACCAAAATAAGCAGTTGCAGCAGATCCCTCTAATCCACGCAACGAATCTAAAGACGTCTCTGCTAATACCTCTTTTATACGCAATTTTATGATTTCGGAAGCGCGCTGAAATTTTTCTTCCTCAATACGCAATTTATGATCTCTTTTTGTTCTTTCTATACTCCATCTGGTATTATATAATTTTCCAGATATCATATAACGGGCAATTTTACAACTTTCTTCCAAATCATCTGCTATACGATATTGTTTTCTTCTAAGCAAAACATTTCCGTTTGTAATCCCGGTTGTCCTTGCTAAAAATTTTCCTCTAGGTGTGCAAAATACCAGGCTGATATTCCTTTGAACACAGGCTCCCATAAGAGCCGGAGAAGCGCCCGCATACGAAAATGTAATAATCTCTTCTAAATTGTGCAAGGGAAATCTGGCAAGTTCCTCTTTTCCACGATTTACTACCACGTTTTCTCCATCTAACGACAAATAAGCATCCTCTGTTGTTAGAAATAAAGTATTTAATAAATGTCTCATTCGTTTTCCTTTCATTTGATTTTTATTCTTGTTTTCTTTACTTATTCTCATAGTCTCTCTCCGCATGGAGAGAGACGTGTCTGATGTGTGGGATTCACTGACGGATAATGAATTTCAACCCACTCTCTCCGCATGGAGAGAGACCTTGCAGACGGCGACGACTTTTTCCAGATTTAATATTTCAACCCACTCTCTCCGCATGGAGAGAGACAAAACATTCTCTCATGTACTTATGAGGGAAAAATATTTCAACCCACTCTCTCCGCATGGAGAGAGACCACAGAGCGCTAGAGGATCTACGCCTAGAAATCATTTCAACCCACTCTCTCCGCATGGAGAGAGACACAAACAAAAAAATCGTACAATCTAACTATACAATTTCAACCCACTCTCTCCGCATGGAGAGAGACTGACGGTTTCCGGGGAATCCCCTTCTTTCTTCTATTTCAACCCACTCTCTCCGCATGGAGAGAGACGCCCCCTGTAGATTTAGTTTTATCTGGAGCCAGAATTTCAACCCACTCTCTCCGCATGGAGAGAGACTTTCTTTTGTGGTATATAAAATACAGTCTTGTATAATTTCAACCCACTCTCTCCGCATGGAGAGAGACCATGGTACATGATAAATACCGTATGGGACTTTAATTTCAACCCACTCTCTCCGCATGGAGAGAGACGACGCAGTAGGCGGAATTATAGATATTTTAAGCGATTTCAACCCACTCTCTCCGCATGGAGAGAGACCGTTACAATTTTTGGAGATTTATCCTCTGGAAATAATTTCAACCCACTCTCTCCGCATGGAGAGAGACTGGGGAGAGCGCACAAAACCTGAATCCGCTTATTATTTCAACCCACTCTCTCCGCATGGAGAGAGACGGCTTCGGAGCAGATCGACCTTTATGAGATACCGAAATTTCAACCCACTCTCTCCGCATGGAGAGAGACCCGGGGCAACTATCGAAGTAACGAAAAGCTATACATTTCAACCCACTCTCTCCGCATGGAGAGAGACGCCCCAGGGAGTGCGACCATCACCTGATTTTTGGATTTCAACCCACTCTCTCCGCATGGAGAGAGACAGCAAAAGTGTCTAATTTTCATCATCCACTTTTGTATACTTACTACAAAAACCTAATAAAACACCTCATTACTATTAACACTTTTCTACTTTTCAAGCAAAAATCAGTAATAAATCCCCTTATATATCTAATTTTCAAGTGCGAACATCCCTATAAATTATTGTATGCTTCTACTTCGCACCATCTATCCTTCTGCCTGGCTTTTTATTTTTTGCTTATAAACAGCCAAATTTCCTTCTTTTCTTATTCTTCTTCCTCTAGCCTTTCCCGTAAATAGCTTTGAACAGACTTTTTACGTAACAGCTTTGGAACACAAAGTTCTTTTAAGGAACAAGCATTGCAAGACTTCCCAGGCTTTACCTTCGGCGTATAACCTCTTTGATAATATTGGTGCATTTCCTGAAAACTGTTCTTTACTTTTTGACGTAGTTCTTCTGTAAAATACACTATCTCACGCCTTCTGGTTTCTCCATAAAACAAAGCCCCCTCCCTGATTTCACAGCAAAGCATTTCCTCCAAACACATGGCCTGGGCGCAAAGCTGTAGGGGGGTTCCCTCTGTAATACCAGGGGAACCATGTTTGTATTCCACCGGGTAAGGAACCCATAGACCCTCCCTGCCAGGAAGTGGAATCCCACTTTCCAAACGGTGAAATTCCACTACATCACATTCTCCTGACACACCCATGCTGGCAGAAAAAACCTTCATTCCCCTTGTAATCAGCAAGTCCTTTCGTTTTTCTCTGATTGCCGGATCATGCGCCTTCTCATGAAGGATAGCACCCTCTACGGTTCTGCGATTTTCTGACCATTGCTGTTCTACATGAATCAATGCCCATTGTCTTCTGCAAAAAATAAAATGCTCTATTCCGGAAATCAACAGGTAGTCCTCTTCTTCATACATCCCTACATCCTCATACACGTTACACCCTCTGGCATTTCTCCAATCGAAACCTCATAATCCTGATAGCTTCTTGGTATCAGGGCCGATTCCTTCCGGCTAACCTGTACTGCGTCAAACAGCTTGTAAGCTGGTGCATTTCCAAGCTCACTGTCATGCCGGAATACAATCAGCTCCCGTACTGCCATTTTCCCTCTGGCAGCAGAATGATCCTGTTCAAACATATTTAAAATTGCTTCCCAAAGGAGTTGTAAATCCTCCTCGGAAAAGCCTGTCGTTTTTCTTGCCAGATTAGCTGAAATATAACCATCGCAACGATACAAACCATATGGTACTACATATTTCCGACCCATTTCTGTTCCCTTTTTTTCAGCATCTTCTTCTGTTGTAATTGCTACACGGGTAATTGTCACCTCCTGTGGCACGATAGGATCAATGCTTCTGGCAAATCCGAGCTGAACCGGTCCGCGAACCTGTCCGCAATTCAAATAAGCTTTGACAAAGGTAGTCATCACCGCTCCAAAGGCGCGGATATCATAAAAGTTTTGACACATCCAGTCACGAAGCTTTCGATCTAAATCCGGATCTTCCTTCTTTTTTGTCTTTATCGTATCACCTGTCACCCCATAGGCTGCATAGGCCTCTGCATCGCTGCGGTTTAGCGGAACTCCATCTTTAATATAAATCCGGTATCCTGTTCCATCTTCCTTTGCGGTTTCAATATAATTACGGATTTTTCGCTTTAAACAAACATCGGTTACAATTCCAAGTCCGGTTTCCGGATCGACCCGCGGCATATTTCCGGCATCCGGATCTCCATTCGGATTTCCATTCTCTACATCAAATAAAATTACAAATTCATAACGGTTTTTAATGGCTTCCATTTCCTTTTCCTCCATTCTTTTCAGTTCGTTTTTTACTATCCTATCTTATTTCCCTTATGGATTCGCCTCTGTTTCTTCTTTGTTCTTTTCCGAATCCTTAGGCTCATAACGGACAATGGTTTGCTGATAATAGCCTAACTGAAATGCTCCTTGCTGCGGCAAATTCAGTCTCGACGGATAGGTCTCTCCTAACCGGTTCATCACCTCTTCTAGCTGTGTTTCCAGTTTTATCTGCAAGCCCTTTTTCTCTCCGCCGATTTTTTTCAAATGCTTTTGTGCCAGATTGACTAAAACCGGGAATACAACTGCTGGTGTCGCAGAGGCTGCATTAAAATATTTATCTCGAATTGTACTGTTCAGCCCTGGATTTGCAGTAGATTGTATCCCCTCCAAAATGGAAAAAAGCCGTCCTAGCTGATAAGGAATACTGCTGCTTTCTTTGTTTAATGACACAGTTAAAACCTCCTTTTCTGGTATATCCTTATTTGGATTTTTTAAATAATACGCTTTGATCATCGCCGCCCGTCCTCTTGTTACTTCATGCTCTGCCCGAATTCTAAGCAAAACCCCATAAAGCAGCGTAGCCGGATAGGGTGTTCCCATTAAAATTGCCTGAAGCACCTCCCCTGCCAGCTTTGGAAGAACTGTCTTATCCTTTGCATTTTGATTCACTGTTTCATTTAATAGCTTCCATAAAGGGAGCGTCTCAAATTGGTCAAAGGATGGTTTTTGAATCCGCAGCCTTTCCTGATGCTCTTTTACATGCTCCAAAACCCGGCCAAAGGAATTTCGCAGAAAAAAACGAACCGATAACCTGGCTGCATTCGGCGAAATCCCAAGGATATAAAACGGCTTTTCCGGATTTAGCTTATGTTCTTTTAATGAAACACTTTTTCCGCTAATCAGGGAGGTGACGATACCATTTAATTCTTCCTCGGTGTAAGGCGACTCATCTCCAAATAGAAAGTATCCCATCAGACCCGGATATTCCTCTTCTGCCCCATCTGCCCAACATAGCACCGTAGTATCTCCGATACGATGCGACAATTCTTTCCTTGAAATCAAATGGTTTAGTGCTGTCCCATAGGCAAAGGCGGCATATTCACTGGTTGGAGCATTGTAGCCTTGCTCCTGTCCATAGGAACAAAAGGCAGGCGCATTATAAGAAACTAAAGAAGCCCCGCTGGACTGCGCCCCCGGAATTCCTTTGATAGAAGGATGAAGTACGGCTACGGTAGCTTTTTCTCCTGTCACCAGACAAATCTTTGTTTCCTTTCCCTCTGTATTGGCACAATATTTCTGCCATGCCTCCCGTATCTCTGGCACTTCATGAAGGTAGGCGCCGCCTCCTTCTCCGATATAACGGAACACCAGATTAGAGCCGTTCATCAGTTCTGTCAGATCCTCCTCCCCAAAATCCTCTACGCCGAAAAGAAATTCCTTTGCCTTATCTGGTTCCCAGCTTTGAAAAAACTGCAGCAGCGCCTTTGCTTCCGGAAGTTCTACTTTTTCTAAGATCGTTTCATGCAGCTTCCGACAGGCTTCAAAGCAATTTTTGGCTCGTTCTGGTTTTCCTTTGTTATCAAGACCCAGTAAATAAGACACATTATCCCATAAAAAATTAGAAGCAATATTGGATGCCCTTTTCACCGCCATTGGCAGCTGCATATTTTGCGAAACCCAATAGGTTTTCACTTCTGTCTCTTTTTTCTTTTTCTTTTCTACCACCACTTCCCTTTTTACGGATATTATCCGGCACAGGGTTCCTTCCTTATTTAAACATAAGGCGTAAGACACCTTTTGCACACCCCAGCCATAAGAAGGTACTTTCTCCTTCGCCTCCATATCCTCATAATATTTTACAAGTGCTTGCAGGATCATCCCTTCACCTCCTGACTATTCCGTGCTGGAACTTCTATGACACCATCCCTCATAATTGCCCGGAAAAATAACGGCTGAAGCTGTTCTGGATTGGTATAATCCATATCCCAAAGCATATATCCCAGATCCCGTTTCCCCTCTAGCTCCTTAGGACAGGCAGGAAGCTGTTCACACAATTTAAAATGAGCCGGGAATTCCCTTGTTCCAAAATAGGGGGTATGAAATGCCTGTCCCTTTGCAATACGCCGCTTTAAGATATCCTGAAACTTTCCCGGATTATCTCCTATAGCTGCAGCAGATGTCATATCAAAATGACTTTCGATTACATAATGTACTTTTTTTAAAAGCATAGCCGCCCGCTGCTGAATCTTCTCCGAGGTTGCCATCCATAGCTCTCCTGTTCCCCGTTCCATGACCGTTCGTACATTTCTGGCACTGATAACATCGCTGACTTCATTCCGGCGGATGTTGGTAAACTGTATCGGCGCACAGACATAGATTCGGTCAATGCTATAATGCAATCCAGGATGCCAGAAAATAGCATCTAAAATCCCGCGAGCCGCTGACGGAGTAATGACATCGTAACTTACTCGTTCCGTCTTCATTTCCGGTCTTGCGAAAAGGGCATACTCTCCCCAAACTTCCAGGCGAATTGACATATATAATTCCTCCCTCTTTCATAAATTTAAGCCATGATAAAAGTCTCTGTAATTACAGCACTTCCCATCTTCCGTTACGGCTTGTTCCCTTTCTCCTGATTTTTTCAAATTGTTTTAACTTTTGGATATGATATTTTACTTTGCTTACCGACCATCCAAGCTTCTCGGCCAAAAACGAATTTGTCCTATCCGGATATTCTTTTATCAAATTTAATAACAAAAGTTCCTCTTCGGATAATTGCATTTGGTTTGATTGGTTTGAATGGTCAGATTGGTTCGTCTGACCATTCTGACCAAAGTCAAAGGAATACTGTTCATCCAATGGAACAATAATTCTAAAAATATCGCCTTCTATAAATTCCGGTGTCCTTCCCGAATAATATCTGCTGTATTTAAACAGATTGCGAACACCTGAACCAAGCTGGTCTGCGTATCCAATATTTCTAAAGAAAGAGGCAATGATCGGATTCTTTGGAATTGGCTCTAAGTTATCCTCCGTTATAAATCCATCGCCCAAGGAACGATTGGCATTTTCAACATACATACACTCTGTTTCAATCACGAACTTTGCTGTATAGCTGCTGGTAAACTCCCGGTGCATCAAAACATTGCTTACCATTTCCCTTAAAATGGTATTTCTCAAGCTTCTATTAACATCATTTTCCAAAAAGAATTTATCCGGCAAATGCTTTTTTCCGAACTCCATCAGCCTGTCATAGCTTTCCACTAGATTGGTCTTAATTACCTCTCTGTCATCGTATCTGTCCACATTCACTTTACGGACAAGAGCATCTGTCACATACGCTGGAGCAACATTTAAAATAACATCATCTTTTCCCAAAAGCATAAGAGCAGCAAGATTATATCCTTCCTCTCCGGTTGCAATATCCCGTCCGTATAAGCCTGCACTTTTTAACAGTTCGGCGTCCTCCATAGAATTCCAGGGATGTACTCCGCCTGCATGATTTTGCGCCATAATTCGGATTTTTGGCAACAAATCTAATCGCAAATCCTCCGGCTTCGCATACGGATAGATCTTTTTTTCCGTAAAAATGTTCTGCTTGCGAATATACATTTGTGCAATCGCTCCGGTAGCTGTCACCTTAACATCTGCATCATCCACTCTGTCATAAATGACCCTTTTATAGCTGTGTACTTCTGAGCTTGGCGGAACATGAATATGAATGATAGTATGTTTTTCATCATATTCCATCTTTTCCGGTACTAAATATACCGTAGGAGAAAACAATGCCGGATTGCTCACTACTTTAATAAAATTTTTAATCATATCTGATGCCGCATTTTTCGGTACCCCGAGAACGGTACCATCATTCAGCACGCCTAGAAATATATCTCCTCCAAAACGATTCAAAAATGAGCATACGGTTTCATAGGTATCGGATTCTATTCCATTCCCGCAACGCTTAAACTCAACGGCTACGGTTTCTCCTATTTTCAGCATGGACTGTATGGTGGCCAAATCCATCTTGTTGTCTCCTTTCACAAATTCTTTTTTGTATACTTTTGGTAACTGGTAACTATTGCTAATATAGCATACCTCTTTCCAGATGTCAATCCTTTTTGACTATTTTTTAAACTTCTTTTTCAATGAAGTTTTTTATAGAAAATTTTAATAACAAAAGACTATCTTGAAAAAAAGATAAAATACTTTTATAATAATGTCGTCATCATATCTTATAGTATAGATAGAACTATGGTGTGGGTTGAAATATTGAAAAAGACAGTTACACAAAGAAGAGGCTGTGAAATTTTTTTCACAGCCTCTCTTGCCTTTTTACTTTCTCATCCCGTCACATGAGCTGACTTTTTATTCTTACTGTCCTTTCTTTCAGACAAATAGCGCCTTCCCAAAATCTGCCTCCAAAGACAGCCCCGTTTTTTCGGTATACAAATTTAGATTGGTCAAAACCATGATTTCCTGATCCAACGGCATCACATCGCCTGCCTCACACAATGCTTTTAAATGCTGCGGATAAACAGAAACGCTGTATTGCCCCAGTTCACGGAACAATTTCTTAGAGCGCTCCCCATAGCTAAGGCGTTCTACGAGTTTTTTTCCCTCTCCCCGCGGAATATACAAGGTTTTGGCATCGGTTTCTATCAAATGAAATTGCTCCGCTGTACTTTTAAAGGGAAAGGTTCCTCTTTCAAAGCCTTTTAGGATTCCCTTCTTATCCTGCTCTTCCTCTCCTTTTAATTCCAATAATTCTCTAAAATAAGCCTGAATCGCCCCTTCTTCTGCAAGGTCCTCATAAAGCTCCATGGCAATTTTTGCTGCTCCAATCGAGATACGAAACATAGGCGGAGGTGCTGTTTCTGCCTGAAAAATCGTAACAATGCTTTCCTTTGCCGGACGTTTCCCTTCTCGGTTGCAGCGTCCCGCTGCCTGCAATATAGAATCCAGTCCTGCTTCTTCGCGGTATACTGCCGGAAAATCAACATCCACTCCAGCCTCTATCAAGGAGGTGGCTACTACCTTACAGGTCTTTCCCTCTTTTAAACGTTCTCTGATTTCCTTTAGTATCCTTCTTCGATGCTCTGGATACATCAGTGTGGAAAGATGAAAGCTCCCCTCTCCTTGTAAATATCGGAATAAGGTATCCGCATTCTTCCGGCTGTTTACGATACATAATACCTGCTCCTGTTGATTTAACCTCTCTCCCATTTCCGCCCAGGACTGCTTTCCGATTTTTTGAAACGTTACCCGTCGAAACAACGAATCTGTTCTGCACCCTGCCGGACAGAGTTCCCGTGCTTTCTTGTCTGGCAAATAGGTTTGAAACAAGGATGTTAATGCCGGCTGCGTAGCGGTACAAAGAACGGCCGATACTCCATAATGAGCAATCAATTCTGCAATCGCATGGACGCATGGCTTTAAATAAGGAATCGGAAGCATTTGAGCTTCATCAAAAATAATCACGCTTTCTGTCAGGTTGTGGAGCTTCCTGCATGCAGAAGGCCGATTACCATAAAGGGATTCAAAAAACTGTACCGCAGTTGTGACAATCACCGGCATATCCCAATTTTCCGTCGCCCTTGCTTTCTGAATATTTTCCTCGCTGGCCTCTTCACCTAGTTCATACAAGATACCAGAATGATGCTCTAATACGTTTTCCTCCCCTAATATCCCCCGAAATACCTCTGCGGTTTGCTCAATAATAGAGGTATATGGTATCACATAAACAATCCGTCTTTTTCCATAGGTTTTGGCATGACGCAGAGCAAAGGCCAAGGAGGCAACTGTTTTGCCGCCTCCGGTTGGTACGGTAAGGGTAAACAGCCCCGGCTCCTTTTTCCTCCCTCCTGTCAAGCAGGCCTCTAAAATCTCACAACGAAGCTGATTCAATTCTGTCTTAGGCGGGAACCAGTTTGCACAATATTCCTTGAGCCTTTCTTCTAATGTGGCAAGCCTTTCCTTTTCCTGTTTTGCTTCTTTCAGGGCTGTTTGCTCTTCCCCTCTCATAAAACAAGCAGTATCCAAAAAATCAGCATCTACCAGACAGGAATACAGCATTCGGATAAAAAATGCTTGCGTCAGGGTATAAAATGACCCCCTGTCCTTTGTCTCACAAAAGGACGGCCAACATACCTTTTTTAACGTAACCTCTTTTTGAAACTCCTCATAAGAATCCAATCTCCCGGATTGTGCTTTTTGAAAGCGTCCCATCAAAGTTGAAGCTTCGGCATCTCCCCGTCCTCCTCCATCCGGCAGTCCTCCATGATGTCCGGCGACTCCAAATGCTGCATGAAACTGACCAAGCTTCTGACATTCCCAAGCCCCCGCTGTCGCATGATCGACCTTTGGCCCGCCTGCTAAACGCCTTTGAAAGCCATCTGTATATTTTCCGATATCATGTGCCATACCAGCCAGATATCCAAGCTCTTTTGCCCCAAAGGGCTCTGCAAAGCCTGCTGCCAACTCTGCCGTTCCCTTCAAATGCTCGAATACCGTCTGTTCCCGTTTCCCATCTTCTGAAATATGAGCGAAATATTTCTTTTGCATTTGACTCCCTCTTTCTGTTATCCCCGAAGCTTCAAACCGCCTCCACCGTCTTTGTCGCCACCAGCGCCACCCCGGTTCCGGCCAGGTTCTCTACCAGCACCTCCCCCATCCGTATCGGAGCGTTTGCCTGAATGCTCTGAATCTCCTCCATACAGGCGAAAATTCGATCCTTTGGAACATCCGAAGCTGTTTTTACAGAAACACGAGCCAATTCCCCCTGTCTGACGGCTACTGTAGACGTCACTATCCGCGTTGGGTTCTGCAGCTCTTTTTTTGCATACTCTGCTCCCCGTGGACAGGTGTTCCCCGAAACATCAAAAACAGAACCATCTTCCCCTATGCTCGCTGTCAGCATACAGCCTAACGGACAGCGGATACAAACCAATTCCTTTGTTTTCATGCTGACTGTACCTCCTCACAAATACGAATTTCCAACCGCCCTGCAGGCCTCTTCTCATTTCCTGCTTTTGCAGCTCCTTCCGTAGTTCTTCTGGTATCTGTCCAATCCCTTATCCAATCCCGGCGAAGCTTAATCTCCTCCATTTCTCCAGGCGCCATCGCCCGCTTTTTCCGTTCTAAAAGGACTGTTCCGTCTAAGGATACCTGAAGCCTGACATTCCGAAAGACCTGGCTTACCCGAAAGCGAATCGTACAATCTGCCTCCTCTCCGGCCAGAAAACGTTCCGCCCAAATCTCTGACGGCACCGTATAACGGACGCCATGCTCCGGAGAAATCGTTATGACAGAAGGTAAGCTGTCACCACTCTCCTTCTTCTGTGCTGCTGCAAGTCCCCTGCAATAGACTGCTGCACTCCTTCCGGCATGCGCTGCCTCCTCGGATACAAAGTCTACCAAATCATGGACATGAAGAACGTTGCCGCAGGCAAAAATCCCCGGTATATTGGTTTCCATATTTTCGGCAACAACCGCTCCCGAGGTAGCTGGCTGCAGCTTGATACCAGCCTGCTCACTCAATTCATTTTCTGGAATCAGCCCGACTGAAAGTAAAAGCGTATCACAAGCCACATAACGCTCTGTCCCCGAAATCGGCTTCCCATGTGCATCTACCTTTGCCAAGGTAACGCCGCTGACACGATCCCTTCCTTCAATTCCTACTACAGTCGTAGAAAGTTCCAGTGGAATCCCATAATCTTCCAGACATTGGACAATATTCCGCTTTAATCCGCCGGAATACGGCATCAGCTCTGCTACTACCTTTACTCTGGCACCCTCTAAGGTCATCCTCCTCGCCATAATTAGTCCGATATCGCCGGAGCCTAAAATGACGACCTCCTTTCCTGGCAGATAGCCGTCGATGTTGACGTATTTTTGAGCAGTTCCGGCAGAATAAATACCAGCCGGACGATATCCCGGGATATTTAAGGCGCCTCGCGGACGTTCCCGGCAGCCCATCGCCAAAATAACAGCTTTACAACAAATCGTCTGCAAGCCCGCCCACTGATTCATTACCATAACCTGCCTCCTGCCGTCCTCTAAAGCCTGAATATCCAATACCATCGTATCGGTTACATAGGGAATCTCTGCTTTCTCTACCATTTGAATATAACGTCCGGCGTACTCCGGCCCGGTCAGCTCCTCCTGAAACGTATGTAGCCCAAAGCCATTGTGAATACACTGGTTTAAAATTCCTCCCAGACGGTGATCCCGCTCTACAATCAAAATCTCCTCTAGCCCGCTCTTCCTGGCTGCTAAGCCTGCTGCCAGACCTGCCGGGCCTCCTCCTATGATAACGAGCTCCCAGGGCTTGCCCAATTCTATTTTACCTTGTTCCATCAAAGCTTCTGGTATTTTCTTTTTTGCTGTTTCCATTTCTTTTTCTCTTCCTTCTCCTTTTCTATTTTTTCTTGCTTTTCCTTTTTCTATAACCTCTCTGCTAAAATTTCAGAACCTGGCCCTTTCTTTGTCACCTGCTCCAGAGGAATCTCTAGCTCCCTTG
>CASCWU010000061.1 GCA_949155905.1 uncultured Lachnospiraceae bacterium | reverse complement strand
TCATTTCAAGGTTCGAATCCTTGTAGCCCAGTTGATGGATGCGCCTCATTTTGTATGGGGCGCGTTTTTCTATGCACAGAGCCGCGCGAGGAATTTTGCCACCACTAGCGGCACGCGGCTCGTGCGGCGAGTAGGGTGCGATTGCTCTTCCCTACTCGATTGATAGGGTAGTCCTTAGAACAGGTATAACCGGGCAGCAGAAGTGGTATCATAAAATTCGCTGCATGGGATCAGAGGGACAGGCATACGATATATCAGATGATTAGTGGAGGTAGAGCTATGGCAAAAAATGTATTGACCTATGAAGGACTAAAAAAACTGGAGGATGAGCTTCAGGATTTAAAAGTCAATCGGCGGAAGGAAGTCGCCCAGAAAATCAAAGAGGCAAGAGAACAGGGCGATTTGTCAGAGAATGCAGAGTATGATGCAGCAAAGGATGAGCAGCGTGATATTGAAGCCAGGATTGAAGAAATTGAGAAGATCTTAAAGGATGCAGAGGTGTATCTGGAGGAGGATGTCGATCTGGGCAAGGTCAATATTGGCTGTATCGTAAAAATACTGGATATGGAGTACAACGACGAAATTGAGTACAAGGTCGTAGGTGCGACGGAGGCCAATAGCCTGAAGGGAAAAATTTCCAATGAATCTCCGGTAGGCAGAGCCTTATTAGGCAGCAGTGTCGGAGATGTGATCGAGGTAGAAACTCAAGTAGGAGTACTCAAGTACAAGGTGCTTGATATTCGTTCTGCAAGCTGATAAAAAAGAGAAGGCTTTGATAAAGCTCATGCAGAGAAATCAGTATGAAGAACAGAAAAAATCGAAGGAAAAGAAAAAGCTATCGGAGCGAAGAGAAGCATCTGTATAGCAGAATGGAGGAAAGTATGGCAGAAGGAAGAAGAGAAGGTATGCCGGAAGGCGCCCAGGATATCAATCAGTTGCTCAAGGTACGCCGGGAAAAGCTGGCAGAGCTGCAGGCAGGCGGAAAGGATCCGTTCCGGATTACTAAATATGATGTAACCGCACATAGTATGGACATCAAGAACCAGTTTGAGGAAATGGAAGGCAAGGAGGTAAGCATTGCCGGGCGGATGATGCTAAAGCGTGTAATGGGTAAGGCTTCCTTCTGCAACGTGCAGGATTTACAGGGTGATATCCAGGCTTATGTAGCGAGGGATTTTATCGGAGAGGAGTCCTATAAGGATTTTAAAAAGTACGATGTTGGGGATATTATCGGGGTACGCGGCACGGTATTCCGTACCCAAAAGGGTGAAATTTCGGTTCATGCGACGGAAGTAACCCTGCTTTCTAAAAGTCTGAATATCCTGCCGGAGAAGTTTCATGGCCTGACAAACCCGGATTTGCGCTATCGTCAGCGTTATGTGGATTTGATTATGAATCAGGATGTGAAGGAAACCTTCCGTAAGCGTTCCAAGGTAATCAGCAGTATCCGCCGGTATTTGGATGAACAGGGCTTTATGGAGGTAGAAACACCGATGCTGGTACAGAATGCAGGCGGTGCGGCAGCAAGGCCGTTTGAGACACATTTTAATGCTTTAGACGAGGATATGAAGCTGCGTATTTCTCTGGAGCTGTATTTAAAAAGGCTGATTGTCGGCGGACTGGAACGGGTCTATGAAATCGGACGTGTGTTTCGGAACGAGGGAATGGATACCCGCCATAACCCGGAGTTTACGATGATGGAATTGTACCAGGCCTATACAGATTATCACGGGATGATGGATTTGACGGAGAACCTGTACCGTTATATTGCTAAGGAAGTGACCGGCTCCGAACAGGTTCCATACGGCGAGCATGTGATGGATTTGTCCAAGCCGTTTGAGCGGATTACGATGGTCGATGCTGTCAAAAAGTATGCCAATATAGATTTTAACGAAATCCATACCACAGAGGAGGCAAAGGCTCTGGCTGACCAGCATCATATCGAATATGAGGACAGGCATAAAAAGGGAGATATTCTCAATTTGTTCTTTGAAGAATATGTAGAGGAGCATTTGATTCAGCCGACCTTTGTGATGGATCATCCAATTGAAATTTCGCCGCTGACAAAGAAAAAGCCGGACAATCCGGATTATGTAGAACGCTTTGAATTCTTTATGAATGGCTGGGAGATGGCGAACGCTTATTCCGAATTAAACGATCCGCTTGACCAGAGGGAACGTTTCGCTGCACAGGAGGCACTTCTGGCTGCCGGAGATGAGGAAGCAAACCATACAGATGAGGACTTCTTAAACGCTCTTGAGCATGGTATGCCGCCGACTGGCGGGATTGGCTTTGGAATTGACCGGATGGTGATGATTATGACAAACTCGCCTTCCATAAGAGATGTTCTTCTGTTTCCAAGTATGCGAAGTATTGAGTAAAAAATGCTTTAAAGAAAAGAACCCGTAAATACACCCAAACAGGTGCGCTTACAGGTTCTTTTTATTCAGGGAAACAGGATTTTCATTGTGATACATCATAGATGAAGCAGTAAAAAATCGCAAAGAAACAACCAAAACGGTTAAGCTTGCGTTTCCTGCAAAATCCGTTTTTTCAGTGCTGCCTTGGCGCGTTGCAGCCGCTTTCTTGCCACCTCGCCGGAGAGACCTAACATCTCCGCCGCTTTTCCGACCTTAAAGCCGTTTAAGTAAACCATATCCAGGATTTCCTGGTGTTCTACGGTCATGGTAGATAAAAGTGCATGAAGATGGTCGGACATTTCCTGATTCAGTAAGATGGATTCCGGTGTCTCGGTGTTAGGCGGGAACATTTCTGAGATCTCTTCGTCCTCAGTTGGAATTTCCTTGGACATTGTCCTGCGCATATTCAGAGCGACGTTCCGAGCTACCTTCGCTACAAAGCCTCTCGTTCGTAACGGATCGGATTCGTCTAATTTGTGCAGGTTGCAGATGATCTTGAGAGCAGCCTCCTGGACGGCATCATCTGCCATCCAGTAATCGCCCAGAACCGCCTGTGCTGCCAGATACATGGCGGCGCGGTATTTTGTGTAGATGCGCAGGAATTTTTCCCGGTCTTCATGATTGTCCATAAATAAGTCGTATGTCAGCATGTGCTTTCCCCCGTTCTCTTTCGTAGAATTGTGTCATGGAGTATCGTCCGTTTCCCTGGAAGACATGTTTGCTAAGGTATCAAAAATGTATTGGTACAAAAGCATTGGCGGCAGGAGTAAAAAGCAAGGAGTCTGTATAAGCTTATAATTCGGAAGTCTCCTCCGAACGCTTTTTGAAAGCAACCCGTTGCTGATCCTTGTCAAATTTGATTTCCCAGTGGATGACAAAGGTCAGGATAGCACGAAGTACAATGATAGCAGCCAGCACATACATTTCGTCGATATCACGGGTGATAACCGTTTTTAAAATCTCGCCGCCCATTTTAAATTCCAGCGCCAGCGCCAGTGTCTCGGCAAATCCCAGCTTCAGCTCTGTATTTTCAGAATGAAATCCAGAACGAACATATTTGTAAAAGCTGGAAAGAGCGCCTATTGCTACAATAAATACCCCCATCAATTCCAGTAACGGAATCATGTGATCAATGATCAGAACCAAAATATGCTCTAAAAATTCAGCAACCATGAAATACCCTCTCTTCCTTGTCTGATAGGACAACAAGTTTTGTTGACAGCCATCTTGTCCGGGCTACATACCCTCCTGCCGATGTTATGTTTTTGATAGGCAGCCTGGGTTCGATGTCTCATTACGTATAGTATACATGCTGAACGTAGAAAATACAAGTAGAAAACAAGGTTTTCTCTTGACAAACCGGAAAGCAGCCTGTATAGTGGAAAGGAACAAGATTGTATTTTGGTATGCGTGTATACAATCTAAACAAATGATAGATATCATTTGGCAAAGATACTATAAACTAAAGATGCTATAACAAAGATGCTATAAAAAGAATACAAAGAAAATGAAAAAAATAAAAAATGAAGAAGGGAAGAAAAAACTATGAAGAAAAGACCATTTGTAACGAAAGAACAGGTTGAGGAAATTGCAAAAACCTATCCTACTCCATTTCACCTGTACGATGAAAAGGGTATTCGGGAAAATGCCAGAAGGCTTCGTCAGGCGTTTTCTTGGAATCCAGGCTTTAAAGAATATTTTGCAGTAAAGGCAACACCGAACCCGTTTATTTTAAAGATTTTACAGGAGGAGGGATGTGGTACGGACTGTTCCTCTCTGACGGAGCTGATGCTTTCGGAAGCAGTAGGGATTACGGGGGAAGAGGTGATGTTTTCCTCGAACGTGACACCGGCAGAGGAGTATCAGAAGGCCAGCCAGATGGGTGCGATTATCAATTTAGACGATATCACACATATTGAATTTTTAAAAAAGACCGCCGGAATACCGAAAAAAATCTGCTGTCGCTATAATCCGGGCGGTGTATTTCAGATCAGCAACAGCATTATGGACAACCCAGGAGAAGCGAAGTATGGTTTCACGACGGAGCAGCTTTTTGAGGGTTTCAGACGATTACGGGAACTGGGAGCAGAGGAGTTTGGAATTCATTCGTTTTTGGCAAGCAATACTGTAACAAACGAGTACTATCCGATGTTAGCCAGACAGCTCTTTACCCTGGCAGTCCGTCTAAAGGAAGAGACAGGGGCGCATATTACATTTATCAATCTGTCCGGCGGGATTGGGGTGGCATACCATCCGGATCAGGAGCCGAATGACATTTTTGTGATTGGAGAGGGTGTAAGAAAAGCGTATGAGGAAATCCTTGTTCCGGCAGGAATGGAGGATGTGGCGATTTTTACAGAGCTGGGGCGGTTTATGCTGGCGCCGTATGGCTGTCTGGTGACACAGGCTATCCATGAAAAGCATACGTATAAGGAATATATCGGCGTGGATGCCTGTGCAGTGAATTTAATGCGTCCGGCGATGTATGGGGCTTATCATCATATCACCGTGTTGGGCAAGGAGGAAGCACCTTGTGAGTTCCAATATGATGTAACAGGCTCTCTTTGTGAAAACAATGACAAATTTGCCGTAGATCGGATGCTGCCAAAGATAGAAATCGGCGATTATCTGGTGCTGCATGACACTGGCGCACATGGTTTTTCTATGGGATATAATTACAATGGAAAGCTGCGTTCTGCAGAGCTGCTTTTAAAGGAGGACGGTGGCATCGAGCAGATTCGGAGGGCAGAGACACCTAAGGACTATTTCGCAACATTTGATTTTACAGGGCTTTTACTCTAAAGTTTTCTAAAGCCCTGCCGATACATATTACAGAAACAAGAAACCAATGTAACAGTACTGGATACCGTGAGGGCTTCTGCCCGGCGGGGGAGGTGTTACAGACCGTTACAGAATTGCGGAGCAGAGGCAAAGCAGGGCTGAAGGGGGCTAAGAGGCTGTTTTTTGATACTGCTTCTTAGAGGGTTTGTGAAAGATAAGACAATAAAAAGAAAGGTTGCAGGTGATTTGTATGAGGATTGATACCTTTAATAAGATCAGTCAGCTATATCAGGCCAGCAAACCCAGGAAGACATCAGGGAGCGTGACAGAAAGCAGCCGGGATTCGCTGGAGTTGTCGCGGACAGGAAATGATTTTCGGATTGCAAAGGCAGCCGTGCAGGCGGCACCGGATATCCGGCAGGAAAAAGTAGATGCCATAAAGCAGCAGCTTGCCAGCGGAACCTATTCCGTGAGCGGGCAGGATATTGCAGAGCATTTGGTAGAGCGCTACCTGGATCTGAAGGCATAGGGCTGTACGTGAGGAAGGAAGCGTTGCTTCCTAAGAAGCGTTGCTTCTTTAAGAAACGGCAGTCTTGTAAAGGGAAAGGCAGAGGAGAGAAGTGGCGAGCTTAATCGAAGAACTGACTCAGACATTGGAAGAGGAATCTGCTATTTATGAAGATTTGATTCCATTGGCAGAGAGGAAAACGCAGGTAATTGTGGCAAATGACCTCCAGGCTCTGCAGTCCATCACCGAACAGGAACAGTTAGCGGTTGACCGCATCGGTGCCTTGGAACGCAAGAGACAAGAGGTCATTGTCAATATTGGGATCGTATTAAACCGGAACCCTTCGACCCTGGATTTTCGCACGCTGATAGAGATCCTAAAGGGACAGGAGGCGGAGCAGGACGCCCTAAGGCGCCTGCACGACCGGTTCCGGCAGACTGTGGGACGTCTGTCGGATATCAATAAAAGAAACAAAGCTCTGATACAACAGTCCCTGGAAATGATTGAATTCAATATGAATTTTATTCAAAGCACATGGATGTCACCTGGGATGAGCCAAGCAGGAAGTCAATATGGCAAGAGTGCATCGGAAATACAGATGTCGGCTTCGCAGACAGGGATGTTTGACGCGAAGCAGTAGAACTTATCATACAGCAAAAAAGAGGTGATATCATGGCTGGTCTATTTGGAAGCTTTTATGTTGGAGTATCTGGCCTTCAGGCAAGCCAAAATTCCCTTCACACTACCTCACATAACGTAGTCAATGCGGATACGCCGGACTATACCCGTCAGCGGCTAGTACAAAATGACCGAGTTTACACCAACGTGGGCATGTATGGTTCTGGGACGAACCAGATAGGAAAGGGAACCATCATTGCATCCGTCAACCAGATCCGGGATGTATTTTTGGATCAGGCTTACCGGCGGGAGTTTGGTCGGCAGGGTTTTTACGAAGCGCAGTACGAGGCGATACAGGAAGTGGAGGAATTGTATGGCGAGCTGGAGGGAGTCCAGTTTCAGAATACATTGGAAAATTTATGGAACTCCATGCAGGAATTGGCGAAGGAGCCGGACAGCATTGTCACGAGAGCTTCGTTAATTCAGTCTGCCGGGAGCTTTTTGGAGCGGGCGGACAGTATTTACAATCAGCTAAAGCAATATCAGAAAAAGCTGAATACACAGGTAAAAAACAGCGTGGATCGTATCAATGAAATCGGTCACGAGATTCAGAATTTAAACGGGATTATCCGGGCATGTGAGAGTACGACGGAAAATGCCAACGACTACCGTGACCAGAGAAACGCGCTTTTGGATGAATTGGGCAAGCTAGTCAACTATACCTATCATGAATATGACGATGGTATGGTGTCAGTCAATATAGAAGGAAGTATGTTTGTCACGGAAATCAACGTCAATGAGATCTCGCTTGAGGTAAGTGAGAACCAGTTAGAGGTCTACCATCCGATTTGGGGAGACGGAGAACGCGTCTTTAACCTGTCCGTACCGTTTTCCTCTGCCGCCAACAATGACATCGGCTTTTTAAAGGGACTTTTGTTAGCCAGAGGCGACGAGGTCGGGAGATATACCGATATCCCGGTAGAGCCGGATATCCGTTATTATCAGGATGCCGAAGGGGAATGGGACGGCGACGGTGAGGAGCAGTATCTGGCTGCGATGGCCAAATACGAAAGAGATGTCGAGCAATATAACCTGGGTACGGGACGTTCCGTGATTATGAACGTACAGGCACAGTTTGATCAGCTCGTGCATGGGATGGTGACAAAGCTCAATGATATTTTAAGTCCGACGATTACGGGTGTCTGGGATGAGGCCAGCGGGGAGATTACCTGGCGCGACCGTCTGGGAAATCCTTTGGCCGAGGAGGATTGCCCTTTGTTAGATGCCGGAGATTTTGCTGATTTTATCGGAGATCCGGATGCCGATCCAGACGATCCGGATGCAAAAAGCTATGTGACTCCGCTTTTGGATGCCAACGGAGAACCGACCGGACGTTATATGATCAAGATTTTAGATACGAAGCACGCTCCGGCAGGAATTGATTCGGAACAGACCGTGGGCGAGGGGCTGTTTAACCGGAAGTCGGAGAAACGCTTCTTAACGACAGAGGATACGTATACGGTTTTTGAGGGCAGAGAGGACGAACCGCTTTATATCTATGCCCCGGAGAATCAGAACGATCCGTACAGCATCTTTTCCCTGGGAGAGATTGAATTAAATCCGGCTGTCCGCGACAATGTATCCAAGCTGCCGCTCAGCAGGAGCGCAGGCACAGGGGATTATGATATGAACATTGCGGAGGAGCTGATCGCAGCCTGGGACGAACGGTTTGCGACGCTCAATCCGAATACCCTGACCAAAAATAACTTTATGGAATATTATACAGCGTTTACCTCAGACATTGCCAATACCGGGCAGGTATTAAAGTCCATTATGGATAACCAGGAACTGACGACGGAGGGCGTAGACGATCAGAGACAGCAGATTATGGGAGTTTCTTCGGATGAAGAGCTGACCTACCTGATAAAGTTTCAGCATTCCTATAACGCAGCGTCCCGTTATATTACGGTGATCGATGAGATGCTGGAGCATATTTTGACACATTTATAAAATTGGGGAAGGATAAGGCTTGTGCCAGCAGATAAACTCTGGCTGAGCGCGAAAAGGAGAGTGTTAGTATGCCAAATACATTTTTTGGCTTAAATATCGGGTATACCGGCTTAAACGTCCATCAGGGAGCGCTGCATACGACGGCTCACAATATTACCAATGCAGAGACGCAGGGGTATACGAGGCAATATCTGGCACGCCAGGCCGGGCAGGCAGTCCATGTGTACTCCAGCTACGGTATGGTCGGAACCGGTGTTGTCGGGACAGGTGTCTACCAGATCCGGGATGCCTATTACGATGAAAAATACCGGACGGCGCGGACGGTATACGGAGAATATTACGGCAGAAGCTACTATATGGCAGAGGTGCAGAGTTATTTTAACGAAATCAATAACGAAGGCTTTACTACGAACTTTTCCGGGATGTTTACCTCATTAGAGGAGCTGGCAAAGGACCCGTCAAGCGGTTCTGCCAGACGGCAGGCGATCAACTCTGCGATGGGCTTGACAGAATACTTCAACAATATGTCTACAAACTTAAAGTCCGTTCAGGAGGGCTGTAATTTCGATATCAAAAATACGATTGACAAGATCAATTCGATTGGAGAGCAGCTAGCTACCCTGAACAAGCAGATCAACACGATTGAGGTCAAGGGCGTAAAGGCAAACGATCTGCGCGACCAGAGAAATCTCATGATTGACGAGCTGTCCGAGCTAGTCAATGTTTCCGTAGAGGAGCTGCCGATGGGGGCGCCGGAGGTAGGCCTGACGACCTATGCCGTAAAAGTCAACGGAACTTATCTGGTCAACGATTATCAGTATAAAACAATTGAGGCGACTCCAAGGGATTATGTGGCGCATGGCACGGATATTACAGGAATTTATGATTTGACGTGGAGCGACGGGCAGGACTTTGACCTCTATGGCAGCCAGCTAGGAGGAAAATTGGCGGCTCTGGTAGCTCTGCGGGACGGAAACAACGAGGGAAACCTGCAGGGAACGGTGACAGCCTCCGTAGGCGATACAGAGATTATTTTAACCAACACAAACGTCAACAGCGTCAGCAGGCTTAATATCCCGGAGGAAGGCGTTATTACCGTAGGCAACCAGCAATACAGATACACTCGCTTTGAGGTAGAGGTAGACGAGGAAACCGGAGAGTTTACGTATCATTTTGAATTAGACGAATCCAAGCCGGTAGTAAGCAACGTAGAAGAAATGCGTTCTCAGATTGGAGAATCGGTTAATTTTAAAGGGATTCCTTATTATCTGACACAAATGAATGAATTTATCCGTACCTTTGCCAAGGCCTTTAACGATATGCACAAAAAGGGTGAGGATTTAGACGGGAACCGTGGAATCGACTTTTTTAACGGCACCCATCCGGCAGAAGGAACGAATTACAAATTTGTAAACTGGGAGCGTACCGACGAGGATCTGGACGAGGATGAGGAAGAAGAGGATCGGGAAAATGCACCGGATTTTTATGGCTTCTCTTCGGATGAGGCGACCTATTATAAACTAAACGCAGACAATTTTACCATTACAAGAGCGATTTGGGACGATGAAAACCTCTTAGCCGCCGCCGGGACGATTACGCAGGGTGTGGAGGAAAAGAAGGTTTTAGACGAGCTGATTGCCCTAAAGGATGATATTATGATGTTCCGTCAGGGAAAACCAGAGAGCTTTTTCCAGACCTGGATTTCTGACGTCGGGATTGATACGAGCAAGGCGGATGATTTTACAAAGAGCCAGCAAAATATCATGGATTCTATCGAGAACCAGAGGCTTTCGATTTCCGGCGTGGATACCGATGAAGAGGCGATGGATTTGATCCGTTTTCAAAAGGCGTATGAGCTTTCTTCAAAGGTAATTTCCGTAATGGATGAAATTTACAATAAACTGATCAACGAAATGGCGATTTAGATTTGATTGGAAAGGTGCGCCGCAGCGCGCAGAATGGGTAGGAAAATGAGAGTAACGAACCGTATGATGACGAACAATACTCTGACAAATATCAATAAAAATAAGCAGAACTTAACAAAGATCGAGGAGCAGTACAACACCGGAAAGAAGATTCAAAAGCCGTCCGATGATCCGATCATCGCGATCCGTGCGTTAAAGCTGCGCAGCAATTTGTCAGAGATCAACCAGTATTATGAGCGGAATATTCCGGATGCCCGTTCCTGGATGGAGATGTCAGAGGGAGCGCTTCAGCAGATTACCGATCTGATGACCAGTATCCATACGTTGTGCGACCAGGGCTCGCAGGATACATGGACGGCAAGCGACCGGAAGTCAATTGCAGAAAATTTGCAGCAGTATCGGCAGCAGATTTATCAGGAAAGCAATGCGACCTGTGCCGGACGTTATGTGTTTTCCGGGTTTAAAACCGATACCAGTCTGGCCTTTTTGCAGTCTCAGAAAAATGTGCAGTACCATATTAATGAGACATTAAGCTTTGCAGACGTCCATAAGTTAGATCGGATTGCCGGTGCATATTCGATGGATATGCTTGAGAACAATCCGACAGAAGAGGATTTTGAGGCTTCTCCGACGATGGAAACGGTTTACCGTCTCCGTTTGGCGTATGGAAAGCTAGATGATTCCCCTAATGCGTACGGCGGAGAGCCGGTGCTGACTTATCTGGATGCAGAGGGAGAGCCGCAGGAGTTAGAATTAAAGGTTATTTCAACCTCGGATATGAATCAGGTAGACGATGAGACGCTGACGAGCCAGTCGCCGGATGCCTATAAGCCAGAGCCGGGAGTGGTCAATTATATCGCGCAGACCGGAGAGCTAATCATTCCGACGGATATTTATGAGGAGCTGATGAACAATTCCACCGGAATTCAGGTATCCTATTATAAAACCGAGTTTGAAAAGGGGGATTTAAGGCCGGAGCATTATTTTGACTGTACGGCTACTCCGATTGTATTTGACGAGGACGGCGAGGGGGAACTGGTAGAGGATAAGGCGATTACTTACGTCAAGGAAAACCAGGAAATCAATTATGAAATCAGCTTCAATCAAAATCTGACCATCAATACGCAGGGCTATAATTCCATTACCCAGGATTTGGGCAGGGAAGTAGATGAGATTTTACGGGCGATTGAAAATGTGGATGCGACAGAAGGAAAGCTGGCTGATTTGGAAAAGAAAATCTCCGTTACAGAGGACGAGGATGAAAAGGCGATGCTCAACAAAATGAAGCTTCAGGTAGAAACCGAGCTTTCTCTGCGGAACAGCCTGATGCAAAAGGCCTTTGGTGAAGCGCTTGATCATGTGCAGGCTTATCAGGATAAGGTAGATGTTGCAATCGCCGATTTGGGCAGCCGAATGGTGCGTTTGAATATGACAGAGAGCCGTCTGGCCACTCAGCAGGATGATTTTGAGGATCTGCTTTCCACAAACGAGGATGCCGATTTGGTAGACACTATCGTTCGTTTCAATGCCCAGGAAGTTATTTACAATGCTTCCCTGTCGGCAGCGGCCAGGGTAGTACAAAATACGTTAATGGATTTTATCAGATAGGAGGGCCTGTATGTTAGCGGAGACGAGATATTTTGGTACGATTGACTTAGACGAAAACAGAGTTATTTTGTTTGAGCGTGGCATTATGGGGTTTGAGGGGTATAAAAAATGGGCTTTGCTTTATGATATAGAATCAGAGGGGGAAAATAATATTTCCTGGCTTCAGAGCTTGGAGGAGGCCAACCTTGCACTTCCGGTAATCAGTCCGTTTTGTCTGGTAGAGGAATATGCGCCGATTGTAGAGGATGAATTGTTAGAAAGCCTGGGGAAGTTTGCAGATGAGGATTTAATGGTGCTGCTGGCTCTCACAGTTCCTGCAGATGTCAAAAAGACAACCGCTAACATGAAGGCTCCTTTTATCATCAATCCGGATACGGCAAAGGGTATCCAGGTGATTGCAGAGAATGAGGATTATCCGGTTCGCTTTCAGGTATACGAGGCTGTGCAGCAGAGGAAAGCAGCAGGCAAAAAGAGCCAGGCAGAGAAGCAGGACGCAGAGTAAAGGGCGGAAAAGGAGGCACTATGCTGGCATTATCAAGAAAAGAAAATGAAAGTGTCATGATAGGGAATGATATCGAAGTGACCATTCTGGAAATCAAGAGCGACCAGGTCAAGCTGGGAATTAAGGCGCCAAGGAGTGTGTCTATTTACCGGGAGGAGATTTATCTGCAGATCCAGCAGGCAAACAGAGAGGCTGCAGAGGCCAAGAAGCCTGCAGGAAGTCTGGAGCAGCTCTTCTCCTAAAGCATTTGGCCAAGGAGGGCAAGTGTTAAACTTTTCTGGGAAACTGCCGATATAAAAGATACAGGAAAGAACTGGCATACCGTTGTGCCAGGAACTATCACACGGAGGTGAAAAACATGGCATTAGAATCAGTAAAAAGAGTGGCAGCGTCCATGAATACCGCAGCCCCGATAAAGTCCGCAGAGCCGGCGCGTACCGAGCAGAGTGAAAATGTCAGCAGCACAGGAGGCGGTTATGTAGAAGCAGCGTCTACCATGGGTGGAGGGCTACAGGCAGGAGCTAGCGAAGAAGGCGGAGAACAGCAGTCTGGGCAGGATATGGAGCGTAAGGTAAAGGCGGCCATTTCCCATGCCAATACAAAGATGAAGCACAATGCCAAAACGCAATGCGAGTTTTCCTATCATGAGGAGACAAATCGGATTTCCATTAAGGTAAAGGACGCCGATACCGGCGAGGTTATCCGGGAAATACCTCCTGAGGAAACATTAAAAATGGTGGAAAAGATGTGGGAGTTAGCCGGCATCCTGGTGGATGAGCGGCGTTAGAAAGGAGAGAAACCTATGCCTATTAGAATGAGCGGTCTGAATTCCGGTCTGGATACGGAAGCGATCATCGGCGAACTGATGTCCGCCCATAAGATGAAGCTGACCAAAATAGAAAATAAGCAGACCACACTGGAGTGGACGAAGGAAAAATGGCAGAGTTTAAATACAAAGCTTTATGATCTGTATACCAATAAGCTTTCTAAATTACGTCTGCAAAGTACTTATCAGAGTAAAAGAGTAACCAGTTCAAACGAGAGTAAGGTAAAAGCAACCGGGAGCAGCAAGGCAGTGAATGGGACACATTCCATTCAGGTAAAACAGCTGGCCAGCGCACAGCATACGACCGGAAGCCAGCTAGCAGCAGGAACGACGGCTGGTACAGAGCTGACGGATCTGGGATATGCGATTGGTGATGAGATTACCATTACGACGGGAGACGGAGTAACACATAGCTTTACGGTAGAGGGAGATTCTACGATTGCCTCCTTCTCTAAATTTGCAGATGAAGCAGGAATCAATGCGAATTTCGATGCAGGACAAAGACGTCTGTATCTTTCCTCCAAGGAAAGCGGAAGTGAAAATTCGTTCCAGATTACAGTAAACGGTGGAACAGAGGGCTTGGAAAAACTGGGTCTGGGAAGTGATGCCAAAACAGTAGCAGCAACAGACGCTGTTTTTACTTACAATGGAGTAGAATATACTGAGTCAAGCAATACCGTTACAGTCAATGGCTTGACCTTACAGCTGTCCGGTACAACAGCAAATTACGGAGAGGCGAATGCAGAAACGATCACTTTAACAGTTGACACAGACGTCGAAGCCGCTTATAATGCAGTTAAGGATTTTATTACTTCCTACAACGAAATCTTAAAGGAAATGAACGACCTGTACTATGCGAAATCTGCCAGAGGCTATGATCCGCTGACGGACGAGCAAAAGGACGCCATGAGCGACAGCGAGATCGAAAAGTGGGAGGATAAAATCAAAGGAGCCTTACTTCGGAATGACAGTACATTAGGCAGCTTATTAAATGGTATGAAGAGCGCTTTAGGCGGGAGCGTAGAGGTAAACGGAAAGAAATATTCTCTTTCCAGCTTTGGCATCTCGACCTCTACGGATTATACGGAAAAGGGTTTGCTTCATATTTATGGCGATGCTTCGGATGCGACCTATGCGTCAAAGGAAGATAAGCTAAAAGCCGCACTGATTGACGATCCGGAAGCAACGGTAAAGGCTCTGACAGGCATTTTTGACGGCCTGTATTCTGAGATGACAAAGAGAATGGCAGCTACGTCGATGAGCAGCGCCTTGACCTTCTATAATGACAAGCAGTTTACAAAGCTAGAGGATCAATATAAGAAGGAATACTCCAAAATGGAGACGAAGCTGACCGATATCGAGGATCGGTACTATAAGCAGTTTACCGCAATGGAGACTGCTATGGCGAAGCTGAACCAGCAGCAGTCAGCTTTGGCAGGTATGCTAGGAAGCGGATCTTAAGGAGGAAGATGAAGTGGTTAATGCGGCACAGATTTATCAGGGAAATCAAGTTAGTACAGCTTCACCTGCAAAATTGACATTGATGCTCTATGAGGGAGCCATCAAGTTTTGTAACCTGGCCTTGATTGGAATAGAAGAAAGCGATGTCCAAAAGGCTCATACAAATATTATGAAGGCAGAACGGATCATAGAGGAATTTAAAACGACGCTAAACCACAAATATCCGGTGGCAAAGGAATTTGACTTGGTATATGATGTGATTTACCAAAAATTGGTTCAGGCAAATATCAAGAAGGATCCGGAGTTGTTAGAAGAAGCATTAACGCATCTGCGTGATATGCGCGATATCTGGAAAGAAATTATGAAGGCAAATAAGAATATGTAACAGGATGTAAAAGGAGCGGCTGCAAAAGCATCGGATGTATTTTGCAGCCGTTTCTTATACGCAGAGCTATAGAACCCTTTGCTTGCTATGGATGTGGAAGTAAAGGTATGGTATCGGGAAACTGAAAGAATCTTTTTGTTGAGTGTGTTGGAAAATGCCTGAGAAAAGGGGAGGAAAAGCATGGAAACAATCGGGACACCGGATTATTATCTGGAGATGCTGGCAGCCAGTCTGGAGAAAAAAGAGCAGGTATTAGAGGCGATGCTAGAGCTGACCGGACAACAGGAGCAGATACTGGCAGAAGAGGAGCTGGACATGGAAGCGTTTGATAAGCTGCTGCAAAAAAAGCAGTCCTATGTAGAGCGTTTGGAAAAGCTGGATCAGGGCTTTGATCAGGTTTACCAGCGAGTACGGGAGAAGATACAGAAGCATCCAGGAAAGTACCGTGATCGTATTCAGGAGATGCAGGGAAGGATTGGAAAATTGACGGAATTAGGTGTTTCCCTGGAGGTACAGGAGCGCCGGAATAAGGAGCGATTTGAATTTTTAGTTTCGGCTTCCAGAAGTAAGATCCGCAATTATAAGGTCAGCAACCAGGCCGCCGCACAGTATTATAGAAATATGGCGAATCGTTTCCAGGGGGATTCTTACTTTGTAGATAAGAAGAAATAGTATGGAGATATCCAGGGAAAAAGAACTCTGTGATCAATATATAGGAAAATTCCCAGTGGTATCTATTATCCTAAAAGGCGTAGATGCCAGAACCAGAAGATCGTGCTTTTGATCGATGAATATGACGTATCATTAGAAAAGGCATATCAGAGCGACTACTATGAGGAAATGGTTATTTTAATCCGCGGATTGTTAGGCAAAGCGTTAAAAGCAACGACAGCCTTCAGTTTGCCATATTGACAGGCTGTCTGCGCCTTGCAAAAGAAAGTATTTTTACGGGTTTTAACAATTTCCGCGTCCATTCTATCAGCGATGTCTCCTTTGGAGAGTATTTTGGCTTTTCGGATAAAGAAGTAAAGATTATGCTGGAATATTATGGATTAGAGGATAAATATGAGGTAATAAAAGAATGGTAGGATGGGTATCGTTTTGGAAATACAGAAGTTTACTGGCCATGGGATGTGATGAATTATTGCTATGAATTGCGCTTTGAGCCTGAAGCGCTGCCAAAAGCGTACTGGGTGAATTCAGGTGGAAATGATATCATTCGGATTTTTTTTGCAGAGGGTAGAGTCAGGGATGAAGCGGATACTATAGAACGGTTGTTTACAGCTTTTTAAAAAAATGATCCGTATTCGTGATACAGCAGTACGGAAAAACAGGAAAGAGAATTTCTATTATGGACTCTTGCTTGGGCTGTTAAGCTACAGGGGAGACTGGTATATCCAGTCGAATGTGGAATCTGGGGATGTTACAGCGATATTTTAATCGAGGATGAAGAAAACGGAATAGGAATTGTAATAGAAGTAAAATATTCATAAGGAAGCCGGCCTGGAAGCAGGGTGTGCAGAGGCTTCGGGACAGATAGAAGGGATGAGGTATGAGGAAAAGCTTTTGCAGGATGGGATGGAAACAGTTCTGAAATATGGGATTTCTTGTGAGAGGAAGAGGTGTCGGGTGAGGAAGGGATAGGGAAATAGAAAAAATAAAATTCATTTCAAAAAGGGGTTAAGTTTTATTTGCCCCTGCCGATATATAAGGTGTAAAACATAAGGTGATTCTAAAAGCAGATGGTGTGTACGGCCCGGAAGCAGGAGGAAAAGAAACTTATGGAAGATGAAAGCTAGGAAGCGATCATAACGACAGCAAGGAAGCTGTTGAGAATTCAAGGAGGAAAATAGTATGATTATTCAACACAATATGCCAGCGGCAAACACAAATAGGCAGTTGGGAATTACCAACTCCAGTCTTAGCAAGTCTACAGAGAAGCTTTCTTCCGGTTACAGAGTTAACCGTGCAGCAGATGATGCAGCAGGTCTTTCCATTTCCGAGAAAATGCGTGGTCAGATTCGTGGTTTGAATCAGGCTTCTACAAATGCACAGGATGGTATTTCTTTGATTCAGACAGCAGAAGGTGCTTTGAATGAGGTACACTCTGTTTTACAGAGAATGAGAGAATTAACTGTTCAGGCAGCAAACGATACGTATGTAAGTGCTGACCGTGCAGCAATCGGTGAAGAGTTAGATCAGCTTCAGCAGGAAATTACCCGTATTGGTGATACAACTGAATTCAATACCATGAAGCTGTTAAATGGTAGCTTTGCAGGAAAGTATTTCCAGATTGGTGCAAATACTGCACAGGATATCAGCTTGACTATTTCTTCTGTTAGTGCTGATGTATTAGGAGTAGCTGAGGCAAAGGATAATGTAGTAGATCATGAAACTGCTACAAATTATATTTCTACTGTAAATGCTGCGCTTACGACAGTATCTACCACCCGTTCTAAACTGGGTGCTGTTCAGAACCGTCTGGAGCATACGATTGCGAACTTGGATAATACTTCTGAGAACTTGCAGTCTGCAGAATCTCGTATCCGTGATGTCAACATGGCAGATGAGATGGTTAACTACTCGAAGGATACTATCCTTCAGCAGGCAGCTCAGTCTATGTTGGCTCAGGCAAATCAGCAGACACAGGGTGTTTTGGCGTTGTTGCAGTAATCGTTTTAAAACAGAGGGGAAGCTGGCAGGAGTCAGTTTCCCTTTCTTTATCTGAAAGCAGCCGCTGAAACCAGGCAAAGGATTACTTGGTTTCAGCGGCTGTTTTGTAACAAATAAAAGGAAAACAGAAACGAGAGGACGATAGATGGAAATGCTTCATAATAAAATAAAAGAGGCGGAAGAGAAAATAGAGGAAGTAACCGAATTATTGTATCAAAAAAAAGAGCAAGAAGTATATATAAAGATTCATGATTTGCTGGGGCTTTTTATGGAATTAACGGATTGGGTTGTAGCTGCTATACAAAAAGGGGAAAATATTCCTTATGAGGAAGAACGTTTTAAGAGAAGTTTAATAGAGGCGATGGAAGCAATGGAACAGAAGGATATGATATTGTTTGCGGATATTCTTCAATATGACATAAAGGAACAATTACAGGAATGGAATATACAAAGAGAGTAAAGAAAAAATAGAAAGGATAAGAAAATAGTATGGTAGAGTGTGGATTAGAAAAGGCGAAGGATGGTTCTTCTATTCTATATTTAAAACAAAATGAGCAGGTTTGGCGGCTGAACAGTTCCTTTGCACCAAAAAAAGAAGCGGAGCGTTGGGCTAGTCAATATCAAATACAAAGCATAGAAACACCAGTATGCTTTTTTGGATTAGGAAGCGGATATTTTTTGAGAGCTTTGCTGGAAAGAGCAAAGGAAGATACTATTTTCTTAGTGATCGAACCAGATCGAAATGTATACGAGCAGATAAAAGAAGAATGTCAGTTAGAGGAATTACAGAAGGATAAAAGAGTGCATCTCCTGGTGGGGATGGAAGAAAAAAAGCTTACTGATTTATTTTATCAATATATTGATTGGAAAAATATACGTTCTACGATTTATTGTATCCATCCACATTATGAAGAAATTTATCAGGAGGAATATTTAGCTTATTTAAAGGTCATTAGAGATTGTAAGGTAAGAGAGGAATCCGTTATAGCTACGAATGTCGTACATGGTACAAAACGGGCAGAAAATATGTTAAGAGCGCTTCAGCTACTGCCACAAAATTCTGTTTTAAAAGGTTTTCCGGAGGAATTAACAAATCAGGTTCCTTTTATTATTATAGCGGCAGGACCATCTTTAACTCAAAATATAGAAGAACTAAAAAAGGCGGAAGGGAAAGCAATTCTATTGGCAGTGGATCGTGCTGTGCCAATTTTGCAGGAGTATGGGATTCGACCAGATTTAGCGATTACCTTAGATCCGGTAAAAAATCCGGACTATTTAGGGGAAACCGGAAAGATTCCATTATTGTGTAATTTTGCTTCAAACAAGAAGACGATGGAACTGCATAATGGGAAATTGGTATTCTATGGAGGATATGGTTATATTAAAAAACTTTTTGACCTCATTAATCGGATTGTACCTGGGATAGATACAGGCGGTTCTGTAGCGACTGCTGCGTTTTCGGTTTGTATGGCATTAAAGATCAAAGAGGTTATTTTAGTAGGTCAGGATTTGGCATATAAGGATGGTAAAACTCATGCGGATGATAAGCAAAGTGACCGAGATATGGATCAATATACCGTAGAAGGAGTGGATGGGATGCCAGTCCGGACAAGAAGGGATTGGTACATCTTTTTACGATGGTTTGAGCAGGTTGTTCAGCAAAATCCTTGGATGCACGTAATAGATGCGACAGAAGGCGGAGCCAGAATACAGGGAACAGTGCCAAGAAAACTGTCAGAGGTAATAGAAGAGCTGCCTTCCCTACCGTTACCAGTGGCACAATTATTAGAGAATCTACAATATAGGATGACAAAAGAAGAATATCAAAGGATAGTGCGCAAAATAGAGAAAGACATTTTGGAATTAAAGGAAATTAGAGAACAGGCAGAGGAAGCAGAAGAGATCTTAGAGCAACTGCTGAAAGCATGTAGAAATAAAAGTATTGATGATCCAAAATATGGACGGCAAATAAAAAAATTAGGCAGTATTAATGAAAAAATAGGAACTTATGAGATACTTTCTTTTTTGGATTATTATACAGAAGGAGAATCTCAGAAATTATTACAGGATATTTATTATTTAGGAGAAAATGATATCGAAAATAAGGAAAAAACATATCGGCAGACAAAGGAATTTTACAAGATGTATCAGTATAGCAGTGAAAAATTAGAAAAAGAAATGCAAAAAATAATACCGGATAAAGGGGAATAAAGTTTGGAGGATTTCATGGGACAAGAAAGCAGGACTGCTATAAAAAATATTCAAGTGGCATTAGAAGAAATTCCTACCATATTAGAGGAAATACGGCAGCAAAATTATACCTTTGCTTTAAAGCGAATCCCTGAGGTGCTGCAAAATTTGGCTGATTTATGTGAAACATTAGAAGGGGATTTGCAAGAAGAATTAAAAGAAATTTTAACAAGAATCCTACAGGCACAAGAGCATAAAGATTATGTTCTAATGGCAGATTTTTATGAATGTTTATTAAATCCTTTTTTAGAAGGCTTGCAGGAAGCTTTGCTGTTATCTAAAAAGGAAGAGAAAGAGGAGGATCATAAACAGCAGTATATAGAGGGGAAAAAGCGGTTACAAGGGATAGATTTAGAATTGGCGTCAAGATTATCAGAGTTACCGGAAAAACATCTATGGAGGCAAAAGGGCTATGAGATAGAACAGACTTCTTCTGGCGCTTATACATTATCTGTAAAACTAGAGGAGGTTCCTTATTATTTGCATAGCAATATCAATCCAGTCTGGGAGTCAAAAAAGCTTGCAGCGTATTGGTATGAGGTAGAAAAAAGGGATTATATCATATATGGATTAGGTCTGGGATATCCCATGTTAGCTTTGGCAGATCTGGATTCTGGTATTCAGATTCAGATATATGAGAGCGATCTTACGATAATAGAGATAGCTTTGGCATATGGCTGTTTGTCAAGACTACTAGAAGAAAACAGAGTTCGTTTGATTTATGATCCATATGGCGAAAAACTAAGAAAGGAATTGCGAAAAGGGAAGGGGGCTTTTCTTCCATTTTATCCGTCTGTGATGATTGTGAGAGATGACGCATTCAGAGAATGGCTGGAACTGAGATTTATTCAATATCAATCCATGAAAAATCAACTTTTACAGCTACAGCAAAATTTCCGTGAAAATAGAAGGTTAGACTGTGCCAGTATTCAAAAACGAAAAGAAGAAGGAAAGCGATTTTTTGTTATTTCAGCAGGGCCTTCTTTAGATGATAATTATTTAGAGTTGAAACAGAAAAAAGACGAAGATGTTTTTTTGGCGACAGCTCCTGTACTGAGGAAGCTACTTCAGGTAGGAATCAGACCAGATTATGTGGTTATCAGTGAATCCTCCCAAAAGCAAAAAGAGCTTTTGAATGGGATAGAGAGTATAGAGATTCCTCTCTTATTTTTGTCAACAGCCTCCTGGAAGTATGTTCAAAATTATCCAGGGGAAAAATATATTCTTTGCCAAAGGGGATTTGAACCAGCCGAAAAATTGGCAGAAAAAAAGGGCTGGCCTTTGCTG
>CASCWU010000060.1 GCA_949155905.1 uncultured Lachnospiraceae bacterium | reverse complement strand
GTTTTCTGGTGCTTATGTTGTACTTTTTTTAAGACATTTTCAAAAATGGTTGACACTACTTTTTTCAACTTTTTTCAACTTTTTTTGCAAAGTGGAGGACAGCTTACCAAAGCTGCCTTTTGGCTTCCTCTGGAGAAGCAAACGGCCCTGGAATCGTCGAAATCCCACGATGTCCGCCCAGATAGTCTTCATTAAATATAATCGTACTGCCGTCCGGATTCTCAAAACGCTGTTCCGGTTCAAACGCCAGTCCCAGCGTATCGCTTGTGATAATGCCGTCCTGAAAGTCTCCTAAAAATTCATAGACATTAGTCTTTAGCGAATACTGCCCGTCCTGCTCTATCAGCTCTACCGTCACCTGGTTTTTCTCATCTATCAGCTTAGATTCCTCCTGCTTCCAGGCCTTTGCACCATTAAAATAAGCATTTCCATTTATCCAGACCGGAAGATGTGAAAAATGATACTGTGTCAGCTTCATCATATTGGCAGGCTGATCTAACTCGAACCAGGAAATCCATTCCTCGTAGGTCGGATATCCGTCAAAGACCTCGGTTCCCACTACCTGGTTATCCGCCATCCGAAAGCCCATATCTTCTTTTTCCTCTGTCTCCTTCACCGGCCAATTCTGAATAAAGATATTGTTGTAAATCCGATCATCGCCGTGCAGAATCGTCATAAAGCCTGCCACCTCTGTCCGGTGTCTGATATGATAAGGAGTATAACGAGGCTGATTGACTCCGTTGACGATATTATCCGTTCCGCCGCCTACTGCAGTAAATGCGCCCAGAATCAGGTTATGCACACAGGCTACCCCTTCTGTCGCAATCCGCACCGATGCCTTAGAAAGCATGATATTATTGTCGATCAGGGTCGGTCCATGTCCTACCTCAATAAATACATCCTGACTCATCATACCGCCCTTCGCAGCCGAAACGCCCTCCGGAGCATAATTGTCATGCAGTAAATTCTGGGAAATCCGAGTTCCTTGTGCCTGCCAGTCACACCAGATTCCCATCGTTGAATGATGAATATGGTTGCGGCGCATTACAACATCAATCGCTGCATGCAGCTTAATACCAGAGATTTCTGCTCCTCCGAGCTGCTGCATATTATTGATATGATGAATATGGTTGTCTTCGATCAGACTGAACACACAGCCCATCCGCCCGACAATTCCCGTCTGCTCGCAATGATGGATATGGCAACGGCGGACAATATGGCTACCGACCTTTTCCTTTACCCAGCCATGATACTGTCCGCGGCAAACAGCATCCCGTTCCATCTGAGTCGGGCTTTTGATATGTCTTCTGGTGAAATAATGATCGTTTTCTTCATCATAATACTTTCCTAACGAAATACCGCAGCATTTGCTGTTGTAGATCTCACAGTCCTCGATGATCCAGCCCTTTGACCAGTGCGGGCCGATCATTCCGTCCTGAAATGCAGCAGGCGGAGCCCAGGTCGTTGCTGCCTTACTGAGCGCAAAGCCGCTGACGGTAATATACCCTACACCCGTTTTAGAAGGGAAGAAGCAATTCCGGCGGACGTTGATCTCCACCTGTTCCACACGCGGATCCTTTCCCTGAAAATTGGCATACAGGATTGTCTCGTTACGCTCGATGTCCTGTTCGGTATACCACTTATAAACCGACCACTCCGGCTCCCAGGAGGCCGGATACACCTCTCCCTTGATACATTCCTCCAGCGTTTCCGTCTCGTAGAGCTGGCGGTCATTTAAATAAACCGCTCCGGTATGGCGTACGGCCGGAGCAAAATACCAGTCTCCGCCAACGATGGTCGTATATGGGTTATAGCTGCCAAACACGCCGTTGTTTACCCGGCATACCCAAACGTTTCCCTCATACGGCTCCCAATCCTTCATTTTCTCAGAGCCCATGATATGTGCGCCCAGAGGCTTCTCGCTCCGATAAGTAATCCTTGCGTCCTCCGTGCCAGCGCAAACCGGATCGACATATTCCCGGTAAATTCCTGGTGCCACGATAACCTCGTCACCTGGCTGTGCGACCTTCGCAGCATCGTTGATATGCCGGAACGGGGTTTCCTGACTGCCGTTCCCTTCTCTTGGCGCCGTTGCATTGACATAAATTTTCATGCTTTTACCCTCCTGATTTTTAAAACCTTCTTCCTTCTTTAATTAGTTTAATCAGTAAACTTTCTTTTGTCAACTACTTTTTTCACTAACCAAAAGAGGATGCTCCCTAGAGGGGTATTGTAAAGGACATACCTTCGGAGAGAGCAGTCCGTTATCCCAGCAACTTTACTACATCTGATACCGTCTGCAGCAACAGGTTATGGTTATAAATATAGCTTAACACAGGATCTCCGTTGATCTGGGCAAAGATTCCCTTTGCGGCCTCACTGCTGCTGAAAATCGTCAGCACCACACAAAGTATCCAGAGAATAACCAGTCCCTGAAGAAAGCCTCCCGCCGCGCCTAATGTTTTATTTAAGGTATTGAGAACCGGAAGCTTACTGATGATATTTAAAACATGAGCTAAAATCAGCAGCGCAAGATTGACCAGTAAAAATACGGCGACAAAAGAGCCTGCATTTATCATTACATTCGTCACATATTTTACAACGTACTGTTCCAGGCTGTCTACCGCCATGGCTCGATAGACCTCGATGTTTTTATTCGCTACTAATTTTTCGCGAATCGTCTCCGGCAGTGGCAGGCCTTTTATTGCTTCGTTTTGTGCCGCCGTGCTGCTCTCCCCTAGCTCGTCCAGATAGCCTCCCAGGGAGCTTTCTACCTTTTCCTCTACGTAAGCGCAAAGCTTCTCATTTTGCTGAAGCTGTCTACTGACCACCGGCGCAAAGATTGCGGTCAGCACCAGCGCTATAATCGCAGAAAACAGGGAAAAAAGCGTCTTTATCATCCCTCTGCGATGCCCGTTCCAAATGCAGCCGCCCATGACGGCTATCACTACAATCCATATCCAATTCATCCCTCATGCCTCCATGTTAAGTTCTGTTCCTGCAGTTTTATTCCGCAGTATCCTTTAAGCGCATTTCTTCTATATATTGTCCGTTGACCTGAAAAAACTGATCGGGTTCCTTTCCGGCGAAGAGATATTGGACGCCTTCCTGGAACTCGCCTTCGTATTTTACTTTGTTCCCTGGGCGTAAAATCAAACATTCTAGCTCAGAATATACCCAGAAATCCTCTTTGTGAAGCCCCAGTCCCCGGCAGACAAAGCTTAGCTTCCGTTCAACGGTTTTGCTTCCTCCCTTTTCATATACCTGCAGCAAGCCGGCCGTGCTGACGTCCTCGGTTTCAATCACTACTGCAATATAATCCTCGTTGT
Organism: uncultured Lachnospiraceae bacterium; assembly: GCA_949155905.1. Lineage (GTDB taxonomy): Bacteria > Bacillota > Clostridia > Lachnospirales > Lachnospiraceae > MGBC131033. The sequence goes on along the minus strand of CASCWU010000060.1, from coordinate 18,102 downwards.
TCGCTGTCCAGCGCAATCTTTGACTATATTCCTGCTCCCAGCGAAGCTCTGGCTTCTGACGCATAGAAAAAACGGACAGGCGGTTATCTCCATAGGCACAAACGGTATTGTTGTCCAAAAATGCAAGCTCCGCAAAAATGACATCCTCATAAGGATAAATTCCGACGATACGATTCGCATTCACCCCCTGCCCTACTCCTGTAAAGTTATAAAAGGTCAGATTGCTGGTCAGCCGGTTCCCCTCTGCCAAAAAGTAGCTTGTAACAAGCTTCGCTCCGTCTTTGGAAAGGGCAATCGCCATCGCGTAGCCATCCTCCTCTACGTAAGTAAGAATTTCTACCTTTTTTTTATCCCCTGCCGCATACGGATCGATGATTTGGATTTCATTCCTGCCCTCCTCCTGCATCAATACGGCCACCTCTCCCTGCTCGGATACCGATATCTGAAGGATGTCCGATAAAATTTCCATCTCCGAAGCAGTTCCCTTTTCGTTATAGACAAAAAGCTGACGACCTCCTACCTCTGCCACTGCCACATAATTTCCTGCCATACTGACGGTAGGATTCTGCATGTTATAAGCGGCTGTCCAAAATATCGTTCCTTCTCCGTCCAGAACAGAAATCCCATCCCGGTTGTAGCGCAGAATCCGGCTTCCGTACTGAAGATAATGCGTATCTGCTGTATCACCTCTTTCTATCCGTGAGGTAATCTGATAGCCTCGGTAATGCTTTCCGGGCTTGATCTGTTGTTCATAAATAAAATAGCCCACGATTCCGCTCAGCATCACCAATACGAATATCCAAACAGCTATGACGGCAAACCGTCTTTTCCGGCTGCCCGACCTGCCTGCCGGTTTTGGCGCTGCTGTCTGACTGCTTCCATTCTGGCCAGCCTTTAAGGGAACTACCTTCTTCCCTGTCCTATTCCATCTGCCCATACGAACCCCCACGTCTTTCCCTGTATCTTTCCCTGCCTGCTTTTCTCTTTTTCGGATGCTCCTAATCCCTTTCCTATGGTACGCTACCTATTTTACCAAATTTTAATAGCCAGGGCAACGATTTCTTTCCATAAGTTTTTATTAGCCTCTTTCCTTGTGCCAAACCTTGGTTTTATGGCAGTATCAGAACATCTCCTTCCAGAATCCCATTCGGATCAGAGAGTTGATTCACCTGCATTAACGTATCCAGCATAGACAAATCCTCGTAAAAGGCCTGGCAAATTGCAGAAAGTGTATCCCCTGCCTGTACGATATAACGATTTTGGGAGCGTGCAGCTACTGTACGCTCCCCTGTCTGCTCGGAACCATCAGAACCGGAAACGGTATCATCTGCCGGTTCGATTCCCTCTGTTTCATCCTCCTCTGTCTCCTCTGTACCAGTCTGTTTGCCTTCGTCTTTTTCCTCCTTACCCGCTTCGTTCTGCCCCGTTTTTTCTGGGTTTGCAACAATACCGCCGGGAAGTGTCTCTACCTCTAATACACTCCCGCCTTCTTCCGCACCTGCTTGTCCTTCTTTATTTGTTTTCTCTTCATCTGTTTCGATGTCTTTTTCACCGTTTTCTATGTTCCCTATTTTCCCCTCTTCTTCCTTTTCTTTTTCCTCTTCCTTTCCATTTCCCTTATCTTCGGTATTCTTACTCTCACCCTCCTTTTCCTTTCCGTCTTTTCCTTCCTCTTCTTCTCCCCCTTCTTCCCTTTCTCCCTCCGCAGTCTGGGCTTGTCCCATAGTACTGACCTCGGAAAGATTACCGGTCAACTGACGGATAGATTCCTCCAGACCGTCCAAACGTTCAAAATACTGAAGGCCTACCAGACACAAGGCCAAAACCGCTACCGCCGTAGCCATTCCTGCCAGATAAGAGGAAGCCCGCCCTCCATTCCGGTTTTGTTTTTCCTCTCGTCTTATCTCTAACGGCTGCGTCCTGTCCTGAAAGGACTCCTCTCTGCGATCCCTTTCCTCATAACTGGCCTGCCGATATCCATAGATATCTTTTTCTTCTCTTTCTTTTCTCTCTTCTCTTCCCTCGCTCCACTCCATTCTCTCCCGCCAGGTTCCTGGCTGTCTCCATCCGGTTTCCTCCTGATGCTTCGTCACCAGCAAGTTTTGCATCGCCTCATTTTTTTCATAAAATATGTAGTACCCGCTTTGAGGCTTTAGCTGTCCCTCTTCATAAAAATAACCAATCTCCTCTAATTCCGTTGGATTATAATAAAAGAAAATTTTATTGTCTCCGGCAAAGTTTTCCCGATGAAAGCGAATCAGCCATTCATTTTTCTCTGGAATCAATTCCTCTCCGGTCAGATACCAGCCGACAATTTCCATCTGCGGAAAATGCTGTCCCATTTCGGCATAAAGCCTCGTCCATGCAGCACTATCCATCTGATAGCCTACTCCTTCTCCTCCTGACGGTATATCTAGTACTCCATATACATACACAGCCTCTTCCTTTGTTCCCTTTTCCTGCTCCCCTACCAGTACCGCCATCCGAGCATATGGAACATCCGGTTCTGCCATTTGCTTTAAATAACTCATGGCATAATCCTCTATATAAATATTCCGTATCCCCTTGATCTGGCCAATCTGCCTGATATTTCTTTTTTTCATGCTTCTCTTCCCCTTTCCTGCCTGTTGGCTAATAAGCAGTCGGAACCTTGTCCATGCTTTCTTTATAGGTATATCACATTTCAGGCACTATTTTTGTCAAAGAAAGCACCCAAAAAGAAAGAATTTTCATTTCTCTTTCGACATGCTTATATTTTACCAATTTTGGTGAATACTAGAGAAAAAGAAAAGAAAGGAAGGCTCCCATGATTACCCTTGAAGAAAAAAAGACACATTATTATGATGCAGGCAATTACCACACCCCTTATCATTTCAGCCGGGAGCTGGCTCATATCCTGCGCCACGAAAAAGCAAGGGAAGAGGATCTGGTCTTTTTGTGTATCGGTTCTGATCGCGCCACAGGAGATTCTCTCGGGCCTTTGATCGGACATAAGCTGACACAATCCCACCAATTTCGTTATTCCGTTTATGGCACACTCGATCAGCCCGTTCATGCCAAAAACCTGGAGGCTACGTTAGAAAAAATAAAAAAGGCTCATAAACGAGCCTTTATCATTGCCATCGACGCTTCTTTGGGAACAAATGAGCATATCGGCTATATTTCCTTAAAATCCGGTGCCCTAAAACCAGGTGCGGGGGTCTCTAAAACGCTGCCCGCCGTAGGCAATGTCTCTATCACCGGAATCGTCAATGCCTCTGGATTGTTTGACCACATGCTGCTTCAAACCACCCGCCTGAACCTCGTAATGCGCCTCGCAGACTGCATTTGCCTCGGCATTCGCTACACATTCCCGTCCTCTTTGTAGAGCGCAAACGCCGTTCCTATGATATCCGCCGAGGCGGATACCTTCTACACACTCCCGTCTTCTTTGTAGAGCGCAAGCGCCGTCCCTATGGTATCCGCCGAGGTGGATACCTTCTACACACTCCCGTCCTCTTTATAGAGCGCAAGCGCTGTTCCTATGGTATCCGCCTTCCCTTGCTCCATCTCTTCCAAAAGCTTGTCCAGCACAGTTGCGCTGACGAACTCCCGGCCCAAAAACGCCTCGTAATTCTCTGCCACATAGAGCGTTTTCTGCTTGACCTTATCCTGAGTTTCCTTTAGCTCCTGATAGGTTTCCTCATGCTCCCTTCGTATCCGATCCAGCTCCGCCTGGTTCCGGCCTCGGATTTCTTCCATGATCGCCGTTTTTGTCGTGCCTTCAAAATAGTTCATCGCATCCTTGCGGCGCTGTATCATTTCCTCCAGCTCCTGCTGCACGGCGGCGATCTCCTCATCAAACTGCTCCAGACCGTAGATGCTCTCATCCTTATCCCGCTCGATCTGGCGGCGGATTTTTGCCATAGACCGTTTATTTAACAAAATACGGCTGCGGATCCGCCTGCCCTTTATCAAGGCATCTGTATAATTTGCCTTTGTATAATTGTGAATCAGCACATATCCGCCGCCAAACAGCAGAATCGCTCCCAGATAAATCAAAATCCAATACCAGCCCTTTGGCTGCGGCAGCAAATAATAAACGCCAACCGGAACAACCGTAAACAGCACGAGCAGCGTCAGCAGACAGGTCAGGTATTCTAACGGATTTTTCGGCATAAACAGGCTGTAATAGGCAGCCGTATTTAAAATCTGCGGTGTATGGCTTTGTTTAAACGCACTTCTCGCCTCTGCCCTAAGCTGATCGTTTTCTTCGGCCAACCCGGCTGTCTCTGCCTCTATCCGTTCGGACATCCGTCCGTTTTTATATTTTTCTTTTTTTATTTTCCATTTTTTCTGTCTGGCTCTTAACTTTTCCTCTTCCTCCTGAAAGGCAGCCCCCACTTCTTCCTTTCTCTTTCGGAGCGTCTCTGAAATATCCTCGCTAATCTGCTTTTCCCGGATCGCCAACGTCCGCTCCTGCCGCTCCTCCTCTATCGTCAGTTCCTCTACCCGTGCCTTACAGCCGTCCAGCTCTAGCACCTGTCCCCTGATTTCCAACAGCGTATCTCTTCCCGCCGACAATATACTCTGTTCCATCTGCTTCGTCCCTTTCCCTATGGCGTACTGCTTTATCCAAGAGCTATTTTAACAAATTTCCGGCTAATAAACAATGCTTTTCTGGCAAACGGGAAAATATTTTAGAGCCAGTCCCAATATCACAAATAAAAAGTAAGGGTTCCGTAAGATTTTTTAGACTTATTTTAATTTTTGTACACATCTCTTTCACATTTATGGGTTATAGTAATACACGTAATGAAGTTCAAAGTAGTTTCGATGAAATGAAATTTCATTTACTCCCCCTCTCATTGTAGCATAACATAAGAAAGACCGCACGGGTCCCCCGCCCATGCGGTCTTTCTTTGTATTGCCACAGCATATCCGGGCTTTGTCCCGCCATGCTGCCGAAGGCTTGGCAGCTACCAGGCTTATAGCTCTACACGTCCCTCTAAGGCACGCAGCAGCGTCACCTCATCGATATTTTCCAAGTCACCGCCTACCGGAACACCGCTGGCGATCCGGCTGACACGAATTCCCGTCGGCTTAATCAGCTTGCTGATATACATCGCCGTCGTTTCTCCCTCCAGACTGGAGCCGGTTGCAATAATAACCTCCTCTACCTCGCCCTGAAGCCGCTGCATCAGCTCCTTTAAGCGAATATCCGAGGGGCCGATCCCAAGCATAGGAGAAATCGCCCCATGCAGTACATGATAGACCCCCTCGTATTTTTGCGTCTTTTCATAGGCTGACATATCCCGTACATTTTCGACTACCATGATGGTTTTATGATCCCGCTTTGCACTCGCGCAAATCGGACAAAGCTCCGAATCGGTAATCGTATAGCACTCCTTGCAGTAACGGACATTTTCTCTGGCGTCCAAAATCGCCGCTGCCAGGCTTTTGGCATGTTCCTCTGGCATATGAATAATGTGAAACGCCAATCTTCCCGCTGTTTTATTGCCGATTCCCGGAAGTCGGCCTAATTCTTCAATCAACTTGCTGATCTGTTTACTATAATATTCCATCAGAACGGAAAGCCTCCGCCTAAGCCGCCCAGGCCTCCGGCAATAGAATTCATCACCTCGGCGGATTCCTCCTCCATTTTCCGCAGGGCTTCATTGGTAGCCGCTACAATCAAATCCTCTAACGTCTCAATGTCCTCCGGATCGACTACCTCAGGCGCCAGGGTTACGGATACCAGCTCCTTTTTGCCGGATACCTTGACCGTTACGACACCTCCACCTGCACTGGCCTCCCACTCCTTTTCCTCCATTTCCTTACTCTTTTCCTCCATCTGACGCTGCATCCTCTGTGCCTGCTTCATCAGATTATTCATATTTCCCGGCATCCCGCCCGGAAAGCCTCCTCGCTTTGCCATACTGGTTCCCCTTTCCTGCCTGCTTTTCTTTTCCTACTACATTTATGCTCTTGGGTGCATTGATTTTTATGTCAGCCTTCTATCACGGTTTCGCATGCTCCTGCGCACCCGGAATCAGGAGCTGATACAATGCCCTTCTGTGTCAACATTATATCATGGTTTCTCGGGCACGGCAAGTCTCAATCCTCATACTCAATATTTACCTTGATGAATTGGCTTAAATCCACCCAATCCTGTTTCTGACTGTCTCCGGCATTCCGGCATACCGTCCGAATCTCTACGTCCTTTTTTATGCACTGGCTGATCGCTTTTTTCAATTCTGCCATATGTGCCTCTGCATCGACGCCTGCCTTATCGAGAGGGTCCTGAAACACCAGCAGCAAGGCGTTTCCCTCGGCAGAAGGCATCGCCTCTTTAATATAGGTTTTTAACGGATGCGTCAGGCCTGCGATGATTTTCGTCCAGCCTTTGGCCACCTCCTTCAAATCCTCCGGTACGGCTTTTTCATAGGCAGAGTCTCTGGCGGCTTCTGCGCTGCTTTGCTCTGACCGGTCCCCGGCAGATAAACCCACTGGTTGCCCGTCGGCTCCTTTGCCGGACAATAAAGCAGTCTGCAGCGCCTCAAGCTGTTCTGTTTTCCCTGCTGCAAGCAAGGCTGCCAGACCCTGGCTTTGATTTTGATAAGCGGCCAATGCCGCTTCCAACTGCTTGACCCGTTCTACCAGGGAATCGTAGCTTGTTTCCATCTCCGGCTTGCAAAGCTTGATCAACGCGATTTCTAAAACCACCCGTTTCTGAGAGGCATAGCGAAGCTGCCCGGACAGCTCCGAAAAAATACGGATATAGCGCATCAGAGTTTCACTGTCCGTCTGTCCTGCCGCCTGCTTCATCTGCTCTAGCTGATCGCTGGCTACGTCAATCCGTTCGGCTCCCAGATCCGAAGCCGACAGCAACAAAAGATTGCGGAAATACCAGGTCATATCTACGGCAAATTGGGTGAAATCCCGTCCATCCATTGTAAGGCTCTCTACCAAATTCAGGCAGTCTTCTACCTGTCCGGCCAAAATAAACCGGAACAACTCGGTAAATACCTCCGTATCGACCGCCCCTAATACTTCCAATACATTGTCATAGGTCAGCCTTTCCCCAAAATGAAAGGCCAGGCATTGGTCTAACAGACTGAGGGAGTCACGCATCGAGCCGTCTCCTGCCTTTGCCACATAGCGCAGCGCCCGTTCCTCTGCCTCGTTTCCCTCCCGCTCCATCAGCTCCTTTAACCGAGCTGTAATCGTCTCTATGGAAATTCGTTTAAAATCATATCTCTGACAACGGGACAGAATCGTAATCGGAATTTTATGCGCCTCTGTTGTCGCCAAAATAAAGATCACATAGGACGGCGGCTCCTCCAGGGTTTTTAGCAGTGCATTAAAGGCTCCGGGAGAAAGCATATGCACCTCATCGATGATATATACCTTATAACGCCCCTCTGTCGGAGAATACTGTACCTCATCTACGATTTCCCGGATGTTATCCACTCCGTTATTGGAGGCGGCATCAATCTCAATCACATTCATTGAGGTTCCTTCTGCAATCCGTCTGCACATCGGACACACTCCGCACGGGCTTCCATCCTCCGGATGTTCACAGTTGACCGCACGCGCTAAAATCTTGGCTACTGAAGTTTTTCCGGTTCCTCTCGTTCCGCAAAACAAATAGGCGTGACCAATCCGATCTGCCTGGATTTGATGTTTTAAGGTCGTTACAATGGCATCCTGCCCCTTTACCTCCTCAAAACCGCCCGGACGGAATTTCCGGTATAATGCTGTATATCCCATATCTGCACATCCTTACTTTTTGCTTATAGGCTTTTCTGGCTCTCTGTGATGTCCGAAATTATAGCATAATTTTTCCCCTGAGGCAATCCTATTTTATGCCTCCTATTCTATGCTTCCCCTTTTTTCTTTTTATAATATTCCCCTGGTGTCACACCCATTTCCTGCTTGAAGGCTCGGATAAACGGACGACAGCTATAAAAGCCTGACTGTTCGGCAGCCCGATTGACCGATTCGCCTTGCTCCATACATTTTTTTGCATGCTCGAGACGAAGCGCCGTCAAATATTCTAACATTCCGCGCCCTGTTATTTTGCAAAAACTTCTGGACAAATAAGAGGCGTTCAAGTCAAATAAATGTGCAATAGAAGAGACATTTAACTGCGGATCGAGATAATGCTGATACAAATATTCCTCTACCCGGCGCACGGTCTGCTCCGCGCTCTTGCTGCCCTGGCCAGATATCATCGCCGCCTCTTTTCTCCCTCGTTCTGTCTCCATGACAGTCCGAATAGTGTTGCCATCCTCTGCTCCATCTGGCTCTGCCGTCAAATCTTCCCCCGTTAATTCTGTTGCTATTTTCCCTTCTGGCAGCTCTGACCAAGCCTCTGCCAGCTTACTCTTTCTATCTGCCTCCTCTGCTTCCATCCATTCCGTCGTATTCCAGGTTCTGCGGATTTCTGCCTGCAATTCCTCTGCTTCCTTATGACGATGTGCGCGCAGCAATTCGGATAATTGATTTATCTTCGTAAAATAGTTCATCTCCTTGCGGATTTCCTCATCCCCGGAAAACGTGTCGTAGCACAAAATCGTTTCCTCACTTCCAATATAATTCCGAAACTCCTCGATCTCCCGCAGCTCCCGGTACGCCTCTGGAAGCTCTGAAATACTTTGCTTGAAGCGGCTGATATTGGCGCAAATCGCAAATTCAAAGCGCTCCTGCAAAAAACGGCAGATGCTTTGTGTTTTCTCCCAAATCAAAGCATTTTTCTCGGTCAACTCCTCTGCCGGAAAATTGGCAATTACATAATAGAGATTTCCCAGCTTGCCGCTGACCCTTGCCGGAATATCTGCATAGAACTCCTGGACGACATTGGCGATAACAAAATCCAGTAATTCCAAGCTTCCTCCCGGCGTATCGTCCTCCAAATACAACACTTCCTTGACATCCTCCGCATCAAAGGCCGTCACCAGAAAGCCATCATGAACCAGCCTCTTCTCCCCACTTCCCTGAAGTGTACTTCCCTGAAGTGTACTTCCCTTCTGCGAAGCCGCCTCGTGATGATATCCATCCTGGTGGCTTTGGGCGCGGTTCGTGCAAAGCAAAAAATACAAATCACTCTCTTCATAAAAATCCTGTTGCCAGCGCAACGCCTTCTGTTTATCCCGTATTCCCTTTAAAAGCGCTAAAAGATTATGATGAATCAGGGCAAATTCGTCCTTTTCTCCGGTCTGCAATCCGCTGGATTCCATCAACTGGATCAACTCCTCTACAGGAGCATAGTTTCTTCTGGAAATCCAGTATACCATTACCGGGCCTAATACAATACAGCAAATCATATAAACTGCCAAAAGCAGCCAAATACGCTTAAAGCCTTGTTTTGCCTCCTCATTGGAATAGACATTCCACATCACAAGACCATAGTCCTCTAATTCCTTCTTATGGATGTCGTATTCACTGCCTGGGTTCCGCTTTCTTGTATCCTCTTCCCTAATATAAGAACGCGCTGCCTTAGAAAGCGTCCGGTTTCCCAGCTCCAGTAAAACCGGCTCCTGTCCTGATATCGTGTTTTCCTCCATTACCGTCAGCAGCAGAGCCGAAGAAGCCCCTCCCGCTAGCTGCCCTGTTAAAATCTGCTGATCAATCCTCACCATAACGACCAGACTCTGTTCAAAAAAGCTTTTCTGCCCATCCCGGCAAAGCGTATAAAACAAATAATTCTGGCTCCCTGCTTCTATCATAAAAATACGATTATAGGGATTTTCCTGCAAAATACTTTGAAACGGCTCCTGATAAAGCCCAATCTGCCCTCCCAACAATGTATTCTTTTCCATATTCAAAAAATTGACATTCGTAATAATAAAGCCCTCCTGGGGATAAAACACATAAATTGATTGAATTGCTTTATTGGCCAGGCAAAAGCCCTTGAGAACCTCCTGTACTTTCTTAACCTGAATCGCTTCCTCTTTATAAAAACTGCGCCGTTCGGAAAAATATGTCACCTCGTCATTCAGCATAATATTCTGAGCATTGCTGGCGATTCCTTCCAATGTCTGTTCCAGATAACGATAGTCCTTTTCTGCGTTTTGCGCTTGCAGCAGTTCTCCCTGCCTGACAATCGTCCGAACGGAAAAAAGATACAGCACAACTCCAAACAGCACCGGAAGCAACAACGCTGCCGTATAAGAATAGAACCATTTCCACATTGTCCCATTGTTTTTATTGTGCTTCATTTACAATCTCCCTTTAACACGCTAAGCCGCCCATTAAAGCACCAGGCTCTAACGGGCGGCTTTTCCAGCCTAAATTTAACTGCCTTGCAAGCAAGTTTATCTTGCCTGATAACGATCATAAGCGGCCTGTTTTGCATCGAGGCACATCTGCAGACCATAATCATATAAGGTCTGGATAAAGCTATCATAATTATCCAAAGATTCGCTTCCCAGAATAAATTTTACAGTCATCTCATCTACCAGAGTCTGAATATCGGTATAAGCAGAGTTGTAAATGTTTCCTTCTTCCTCCGTCATCGTCACCTCAGGAGCAATCAGCCAGCTTCGGTCTGCCTCACTCCATACATCCTCAATCGCCAATACATCCTCGGTATAGAACTGCTCTTCATATTGCCAGTCATAACGACCCGGAGCAATTCTTGGGCAATAGAACAGCAACGCATCCGATGGAGAATAGCCGTCTGGGTTATTCAGAATCTGATCGGTATACTGATATTTTGGTGTTCCGTTTTCATTGAGGGTATAGGTTTCCCCTTCGATACCGTAGTTACACAGCGCCATTGCTTCTTCGGTATACTGATAATCCAGCCATTTTAATGCTATATCCAGATTCTTTATGCTTGGTGAAAAGGCAATGGATTCTCCGGTAATACGGCTTCCGTTGTAGCAGCTCTTAGGAGTATCGCCTGCATTCATCACCGGAATCGGAGCGCCCACGTAATTGATCTTTTCATCGGTAGACATTCCGGTATTTAAGAAGAACTGTCCGCCATAGACGAATAAGCTGCTTCCTGCACCGGCCTTTCCAGTTGCCATATAGGAATTATCCGCAATCGTCTCAGAGTTATTTGCAGTAAAGTTCTGGTCAATCAAGCCTTCTGCATACCACTGGCGGAAAGTATCCAGGAAATCCTTATAACCAGGCTCTGCCGGTCCGTATTTCACTATGCCGTCCTCTGCGTAAAATTCCGGCATAACACCAAAGGCAGAAGTAAATGCACCTGCATATAACGTACCCTCCGGCCCAATCATCAAAGGAGCCTCTGCACCCTTCTGTTCCTTAAAGGCCTTTAAGGTAGTATGCCAGTCCTCGATGGTTTCCGGCATCGGCAGACCGCAGTCGTCCAACCAATCCTGACGAATCAAAAGTCCCAGATAGGTTTTCTGGCTTGCCAGCCCGTTGTCATCTCCGTTTAGCCCCCATACGACCGGCATCGTACCATCATCGGCCACATAGCCCTTTAATGCCTCTGGGTGGGTCTGAACAAGCGCCAGATAATTCGGCATATTTTCTTTAATGGCATCTGTCACATCCATAAAGATACCGTCGTCAATCGCCTTTTTAATCCCGCTTGGATAATAGGTAGTTGCCTGCCGTACCATATCTGGCACATCACCGGAAGCGATCATCAGACCGAATTTTTCCATTGCCTCCTGAGAATTGACTACGACATAATTGATATGTACGTTTGTCCGTTCCTCTAATTCCTGTACGGTAATACATTCATCTGGGGAAGACATATAGCTGTTGGACCATACTACCCACATAGAGAAGTCTGTTTTTGCATCTGCAATCGGTAAAGCCGCATCGCCGGAAGCCGTCTCATTCTCATCAGAGGTTTGGCTATCCTGTCCGCCCTGTCCATCCTGTTCGTCTTGTTCCTGATTGTCATCTGTTTTGTCTGCAACGTTGTTCTCTTCGGTTTTGCTGTCCGTGTCATCTGGCTTCTTGGAGTCATTTTTTGAGCCGCAGCCAGCCAAAAGACTTGCTGCCATCGCCGCTGCCAGAAGCAGCGCCAGCCATCTTTTTTTCATACATAAATCCTCCTTCTTTTTCTGGACAACCGCCTTCCTGTCCCTGCCGACGGCTGTCCTTGCTATAGACAAAACCAGTATAACACAGCTTTTTTCAAAAACCTATGTCCTACTTTTGACTTTATACAACACCATACTAAAGCAAAGGTAAAATTTTCGTCATATCGACAGCCTCATATCGCCCTGATGAATCCAACCGGCCTTCCGCATCCCCTCGCTGATTACCCAGGTAATCACACCTGGCAGCACAAAGTGCATCATCACGATTTCCAACAAGAGCAGCCATTGGTTCATGCTCCCTGCCATCGTCTGCCAGGTCATAATCTGCCCTACCAGACCGGAGGTTCCCATCCCGGAGCCAACCGGGTTACACTGCATTTTTAACAGCACCGTCGCGACCGGAGCCAGGATAGCGCTGGTTAAGGTCGGAGGCAGCCAAATCAACGGCTTCCGCATGATATTTGGAATCTGAATCATGGAGGTTCCGATTCCCTGTGCTACGAGCCCGCCAAATTTATTTTCCCGATAGCTGGCTACGGCAAAGCCTACCATCTGACAACTGCAGCCCAGTACTGCCGCGCCTGCAGCCAGGCCGGAAAGCCCGAGCGAAACCCCGATTGCTGCAGAGCTGATCGGCAGCGTCAAAATCATTCCCATCAGCACCGACACTACAATCCCGCCGATAATCGGCTGCTTTTCCACATTGACATTGACCAGTCCGCCCAGCCAACGCATAAACATGGAAATGTATGGGCCGATAAGGAAGCCTGCCAACGCTCCAAAACCAATCGCCACCAATGGCGTCACCAAAATATCCAGCTTGGTTTTCCCGGATACGAGCTGTCCGGCCTCAATCGCCACATAGGCCGCTACAAACGCTCCTAACGGCTCTCCCGGCTTCCCCAAAGTCAAGGTTTCTAACAGATTCGGAAAGGCTCCGATCATACCGGCCGCTGCTGCCGATACGGTTACTAAGGTATCCTCCTTGAATTTGCAGGCCACTCCTACCCCAATCCCGGCGCCGGTCAACGTTTTGGCTACATTGGCCACCGCCAGAATATAAGCTCCGGCCGTTCCTCCAACCAGTTCTCCTATCTGTGCCAGAATCGTCCCGATGATTAGGGTCGAAAACAGCCCCAGTGCCATCCCGGATAAGCCGTCGATAAAGATACGATCAAAGATTTTTTTCATAGCTTTCTCATCCTCTCCTATTTTCCATTCTTTTACTGTCTTGTCATCTGTCATGACACATAGGACATCCTATCACAAAAGAGTGGAAAATGCAAGATATCCCTTTTCCTGCAAGGCCGCCCCAATTTGATCCAATATCTCCTCTGAATCCGCCTCTACCGTATGAAAATGCAGCCCGTCCGTCAATTCCTTTAACGGAACCGTCTTTTTTGTCTCGAGCTTCCGTACAAATTCCTCTACCTCCTGTTTCGTCTCTATCCCCAAATTAGCCTCAATCTGTCCGTATATTTCATGAGAAACTACTACGTTTAGCACCTTTCCGCCAAGCTCTACAATCGTGCCAAGTTCGTCCCCTATCTGCTCTGTCGTATGGCGCACTAGATATACCCTGGTTGCCCTCCCACTTGCCTGCTTGTATAGAATATACCCCCTCGTTGTCGGCAAAATATTCTGATTGACCGCCCGCAGCAGAGCCACATCCTGGACAATCACCTGCCGGCTTACGCCTAACATCCCTGCCAGCTTCGATCCCGACACAGGCGTATTGCTTTCCTGCAAAATACGTATTAGCTCCTGCCTTCTCTCTGCTCCTTCCATGGCTCTCTTCTCCTTTTTCTTTTCGTCCTCATTTTTTTCGTCCTCAGTTTTTTCGTTCTCAGTTTTTTCATTCTCATTTTCTTCTTTGCCAGTATACTCATTTTCATTACGAAATGCAAGAGAAATGCACGCCCGGCACAAATCAGAGTTCTCTATACCAGAGACAATATGCTGCCTAAAAACAGGATAGCGGACAAAAAAGAAACAAAAGGAAGGATTGACAGGAACCCCTCCTTTTCCTATAATAGAGAAAAACTGTGCTAGATTGTGCTAAGGATATCTGCGGCTTTGGCCGTGAAGATCTCCGGCGGCAAGAAAGGAAATACTGATATGTTTCGCTTATGGGGCAAGCTTTGGAAGCAGAATAAAATGCTGCAAAATATGACGGTGACGGTAGAGGACGAAAGCCTAAACCGTACCCGCAAGATCTTTCAGGCCTTAGAGGAAATCTGCTATGCTTATGATTTGTCCAAGCCTCTTTGGCTGGATAAAAACATAGAAGAATTTAAACGGCATGACAAAACCCGCTTTTCCCAGGATAATTTTATAGACACGATTGACTTTGATTATCTGGAAATCCAGGTGTTAGAGGAATAAGCCGCCTGCCCTCCAGTCTTATGATCCTTTGGCACAGTCCTTGCAGCCGCGAATCGTGGGAAATCAGAAAAATAATACTGTCTGAAAACTCCTGCCTGATTTCCTGCAGCAGCTCGTATGAGGTACTCTCTTCCATAGAGTTTGTACTTTCATCCAGAATGATCACGTCCGGCCGTTCTAAATAAAGCCTTGCCAAAGCCAGCTTCTGCTTATCTCCGCCAGAAAGATTGCTTCCGTTTTCCAAAACAACTGTTTTCAGACCCTCCGGCAACGCATAAAATTTCTGCAAAAAAGGCTTTCTTTGCAATTCCTCCCATTGCTCTTTGCCAACCTGCCTTCCCATTCGCAGATTGTCCTCTATTGTACCGGGCATAATGGGAATATTCTGTGATAAAAACTGTATTCGCTTCCGAATATCTGCTGTCTTGATGTCTTTGATATCTATTCCGTTGATAAAAATAGTGGAAACCGGGAAAAATTTCAGCAATGCTTTCATCAAAGTGGTTTTTCCTGTCCCGGAATCTCCGCTTAGCAGCATACATTCTCCCCGTTTTGCCTCCAGCCTTCCATGCTCTACAAGAAGGGTGTCTCCATAACCCAGGCTCTCAATCTCAAAGCGAATGGTTTCCACACATCCAAGCGGCTCTTTCCCCTCCGGCTCCTGATGTGCCTCCAGCTCCCGAATAAACTCCTTTACTCCCCTCAGATCCCGCAGACCCAGATTCCAGCTTACCAGACTTCCCAGGCCTGACATATACAGAGAAGAGGCCATACTGATCAGAACAAACTCCGCTGTATCCATTCTTCCCTGCGCCAGCAGCACCGCCGTATAGACATAAACCAAATTTTGCAGCAGACGGATTCCGGCAGAAAGAGTGGTACTGATATTGCGGGCAAAGTAGTTCACTCCTGCATTTTCCTCATGAAGCCTTTCGATAAATGGATGGAGCATTGACAAAATCCTGGCTTGATTTCCTTCCTGTTTGATATAATCCACCTGTCTGGTAATCGAAAGCATATCCTTAAAGCAGGCTGCCGTCTTTTTCTGCAGCTCCATACTCCGACGCTGCAGCTCCTGGTTTAGTTTTTTATAGCCCAGTACCTGGAGTACGAACAGCGCTGCCAGAAAAAATGCCACAACAGGCTTCTGCCGCAGCACAAGCAAAAATGCCGTCAGCACCGTCGCTATTGCCACTACTCCCTTAGAAACCCCCTCTACATAAACATCGTATAATGTATTGGCACATATCGCAATCCGTTCTGACAAATAGGTAGGCTCCTGCTCCGTCAAATAACAATACTCTGTCCTAAGCAGGCGTTCATACAATTCGCTGTGCTGCATAGTCTTAAAACGGACTGCATGAACCCGGAACAGACGGTTAAGCAGCATTTTCGCCAGATAAGAAAACAGGCATAGCACCAAAAAGAAGCCTGCAAAGGCCCAAAGAGAATCCTGTATTCCTGCTGCATACTGCTCTAAAAAAGCCGATAACGCAACCGGAACCACAAAATCCAGTAGAGCAGCCAAAATAGAAAGTAAGCTGGTAAGGCAAAGCAGGCCTGCCATACGAGGCTTTAAGCTTGTTCCCGTCTTTGCCTGAGGATTGTTCCTCTGATTCATAATAGAAAAACCTCCGTTTCTGTTTTTATAGCTGTAGGACTTCAGTTCTCACACAGTCCCTGCTAGCTTTATTATAAATACAGAAACAGAGGCAAACCAGAGGAAATTCTCTGACTTTTTCCACTTGACAAAGCTCTTTTTACACATTTTGCAGCAATTCTACTACCTTGCTGATTAGTCCCAAATCTCCGACTAAAGCAAAGCTGCCAACCCTTCTTTTTTCATCGTAATAAAAGGAAAACCTTCTCACTTCCTGTTTTTCCTGCTCCTCTCCAGCCTCCCCTACGTTTAGCAGCTCTGTCACCTTCCCACATACCTGCAAAACCTCTTCCTGCTCTCCCGGCAAATCATAGAGAAAGCAGCCTGTGGGAACTATCCTAAAAGGTCCGTGCAGAAAATCTCCCGCTACAGTCTGATGCTTTATTTTCAACCCTTGCCGGACAAACTCCGAAGAGAAAAATTTTGCCAGCTCCTCTTCGGTAAAATACCATTTTCCATGCTCCTTTTCTCCCTGAAGCAACCCTTGTTGTATATAATTACGCAGCGTTCTTTTTGTTAAGGCTGTCATTTCAGAAAGCTCCTCTAACGTATAACGCCGCCTGATCGGCATAGGCACCCCTTCTCTCTACATTTACAGAAAAAATACGTCCAACCCTCCCCAATGAGTTATCCGCAGACAGCTTCCGGCATACAAAACCAGAAGCATCGTACAAAGCAGCATCCCTATATCCCGTTTCAGTCTCCGATTCTGCTGTATTCCCTGCACTCCGCACCAAACTGCAAAAAGAGAGGCGGCTCCCAGCAAAAGAACGACAAGATACAACACCAGGCCTCTTTCCTGCTTGTCCTGCCGATATAAATCCTCTCCTACCAGATAAACACTGGTCGGCATCCCCAAAGCAGACATCTGCCGGAGCTCCGTGAGATTTTTTATCTCCCAGCTATCGGCCGCCTGCCTCTCCTGCCGTTTATCATAATAGTCCACCTGATACCCCTGTGTCCCTTTTTCCTCTGTCACACTTACCTCGGCATATCGGCTCTTGTAATGTATGGTTTTTGCAGTCCCCTCCTGTTTTGTTCCTGCATAGCGCAGCCAGCTACCACTATAAGAATCTCTCATATACCAGCCGAATCTAGGACTTCCTACAAAGCACAGAAAAAACAAAAGCGTAATACTCCCATATAGGAACCATAGCCTTTTTACCTTCATCCCTCTTCCTCCTTCCCAGCAGCAAAAAACATCCCTTTTGTCAAGGTATCTACCTTAATTGTTATTGTTACTATTTATTATAGTACAAAAGTGACAGAAACGTCAATAGAATTTAATATATTTTTCATTTAGGCTTATGGTATATTTTTGTATAGGGGTTCGGAGAAATAATTTGCACTTTTGGGTATATCAAATTCTACATATGTAAATTCTCCTTTGGCAAATTCTATAACCAGACGGTAATGTCCATACCAAAATCGGCCAGAATAATAGGGTAACTCTCGATTGCGGGATATGGGGGTTCCGATAGGAAGTGTATAGGAAACCCGTTTTTGAGCGGGAATGCCCAGGACAGAAATAGATTCCGTATAGCGATTTGAGGCGCCTCCATAGCTGCTGCATTCATACCAATCACCATCAATCAGGTAATCTAACTGCGGAGGGCTACAAATTTGATACGAGGTTTCACTTGAATTGATAATTTCATAATACATTACCCAAAGATCCGGTGATTCATAAAAAAGAGAGGTATAATCAAATCCCTGTTGATGTTCAAAACGATATGGTTTTAATGTAATAGGAGGATCGGTTGAAAAGTGACGTGTCACTGTGCCTTTTTGCTTTACATAATTTTCCAAACAAATTTCATAAAGCTCATCTGAGTCATCATTTATAGAATCATCGGTTATAATGGTATGATTTTGAAGCCTGCGAAAAGGGGAATCGATAAAATGGAGCGCATAGACTGTTTCTATACGCTCTGACGCTGTATTTTATATTACTTATTCAGTTGTGATTGTGGTAATGGTTGTTTCGACAAATTGTAATTTATTGGTGTGGTTTATACCAAATATCTATTTCTTCTTTTT
>CASCWU010000059.1 GCA_949155905.1 uncultured Lachnospiraceae bacterium | reverse complement strand
TGCTACGAAAATAAAACTCGTAGCCAAGAACTGAACCTTGACAACAAATGTTTTCAACAATCATGGAAGCATCACGATAAAGCAGTCATAAAAATGGCTGCCGTCAGTGAAATATTGGTATTACAAAAAATCAGGCTTGCGCTTCCACATGGTAGCCATGCTTCTCTAATTCACGTATGTATCGGGAAAGCTGTTTTTGTTCGCAGCTTTTACGTCTGGCTTCAAAACAGGATTCATCGAAAAGAGTGCCTTGCTTTAGCATGGTGTAAATAATTACAAGAAGTTTTCTTGCAAGGGCAATAATAGCTTTTTTAGCCCCTTTCTTCTGTTTGATTCTCCAATACCAGGCGGACAGATAGGTATTGCGTTTTCCGGCGATTACCCAGGCAATTTCACAAAGCATACTTTTTATGTAAGGATTGCCTTTCGTGACAGATGTGCTTTTCCGTTTCCCGGCGCTTTCATTATTGCCGGGGCACAGGCCTGCCCATGAACAGATATGCTCCGCGGTTTTGAACGGTTTCATATCAATGCCGATTTCAGCAATGATTGCGCAGGAAGCCGTTGTGCTGATTCCATAAATGCTGCTTAACTGCTCCACCTGCAAAGCAAATGGGGCCATGTCCGCCTCAAGACTCTTTTCGATTTCAGCAAGATGTTCTTTTAAGGAGTCATAATGGTCCATAAGAATCTTCAGGAAGGCTTTTTGATGTTCTGACAGGGTTCCATTTACGGACATGAGGATTTCATCTATACGGTTTCTTGTCTTTGTTTTTAAGCAGGAATCCAAAGCAGACCGATCAATCTGTCCATGCTCAGTGAGATGCCGGATGATGTTCCTGCCGGAAGCGCCAAAAATATCAGAAATAAAAGAGGAAAGGCGAAAGCCAGAGCTTTGCAGGAACTTCTCAACTCTGTTTTTCTGGGATGTGATATCACGGATGACACTTTTACGGTAACGATTTAAGTCACGGAACTCCCGGATTCTTTTTTCGGGAATAAAGCTGCCATTCAAAAGCCCGGCACGTAACAGGGTGGAAATCCATTCAGAATCCCGCATGTCTGTTTTCTTGCCAGGGACGTTCTTCATATGGCGTGCGTTTACAACCAGCAAAGTAATATCGCCGCCAAACGCTTCTTCGAGTATTTCATAAATAGGCATCCAGTAAATACCTGTGCTTTCCATAGCGACATGATGGCAGTTTTGAGAAACGATCCAGTCCCGTAAAGCAATCATATCCGGGATTAATGTGGTAAACTCCCGGATTTCAGAGTTTGTCGGCTTACCCAAAGGACCAGTCAGGATACAGGCAACAATTTTATCTTTGTGGACATCCAGCCCACAGGAAATTTCCAGAAGGTCTTTCATACAGAGCATCTCCTTTGCAATAGAATGGGCAGGAGATTTGCCCGAGGTGATACGGACTTTGCTACTCGTGCTAACCATAAAAGGCGCGACAATATGCTGTGCTCAAGGGCAAAACATTTACGTTGAAAAACGGGGTGCAGATCCTCCAAGGTGCGTCCAAACTTAATCCTGCCTAAAACTATTATAAATCAAGACAGGAAGCTAAAACAGTAGCGGAGCCAGCCCCCCCTCCTATTTTCATTATAGGCTGTGATAACACTTCATGATTCGTTGATAATTGAATATCGTATGCACATACAAGACGTGTGGGGTAGGTGTTGTTAGAAGGACTGAAGTTCATGTATCAGGCTGAGGAAGGCAACCATGCAAAATCTCTTTCCTAAAAGGAAGAAAGATGGCAAAAGCAAGAAAAGATAACAAAGGCAGGGCGTTACGGAAAGGAGAGTGTCAGCGGAAATCCGATAAGTCTTATGTCTATACCTATACAGATCCCTTTGGCAAACGATGTTATCTGTATGCCAGTGACTTAAAAACACTTCGGGAGAAGGAAGCAAAGCTGTTAAAAGATCAACTGGATGGTTTGAATCTGTATACAGCGAAAACAGCGACCTTAAATGTTGTGTTTGATCGGTATATTGCGAATAAACAGAATCTTAAAAGATCGTCTTTGGAGAATTACAAGTATTATTATAATCTAAGAATACGGAATGGTTTGGGCAAAAGGAAAATTGCAGATATCAAGTATTCCGATATCAAATATTTGTATCAGTATTTACTGAACGATTGTCAATTATCTATTTCGTCAGTAAATGGTATCCATGCGATTTTGTCTCCTACGTTTGAGTTGGCAGTACGAGATGATATTATTCGTAAAAATCCGAGTAAGGGGGTAATGGCAGAAATGAAAGATAAAAAAGGGCAGACAAAAAATCCTCGCCACGCATTAACATTGGCACAACAAAGGGCATTTATGGGCATCGTTTCAGACAATCCGATTTATCAACCATGGCTTCCGTTATTTACAGTAATGTTTGGTACTGGTTGCCGGATAGGAGAACTTATCGGGTTACAGTGGGAAGATTTGGATTTTGATGAGAGGTTTATTAGCATTAACCATGCTGTATCCTATTTATATAGGGAAGAAAAGGCGGCGTATCATATAGAAGTACCGAAAACGGATGCTGGTATTAGAATCATCCCGATGTGCGATGAAATCTATGAGGTATTACAAAAAGAGTATGAGCATCAAAAGAAAAAGGGATTTTGTACTTTAGAAATAGATGGTATGACTGGCTTTATCTTTTATAGTAAAAAATGGGGTGTCATAAGCCCACATAGAGTAAATAATGCCATTCGGAGGATTGTAAAGTTTTATAACAGTATAGAATCTGAACTGGCGAAAAAAGAATCTAGGGAACCTCTCATCATACCAAATTTTACCTGTCACTGTATCAGACATACTTTTTGTACTAGGCTATGCGAAAACGGGGTGAATATAAAGTTCATCCAAGAGGTAATGGGACATTCCAATATTCAGACTACAATGGATATTTACGCCGAAATCACAAAAGAAAAAAAGCAAGAGATTTTTAAAACTTTAACAGAGACAGCAAATATATTTTAGGAAAAGAGTCCTTTATTTGGAAAAATAAAGCAGAATGGAAAACAACGAATCTACAACAAAATGATACGTTTAGAACGGTGATAATACAGAATAATATGTTTTTGGTTATTTTGTAAAAACCGTATAATATAGGATAATACGGAATATATAGGCATAATTATTTTTTGCCTCCAGAAAATGTAAAAATTTGTTGCAATATCTGTAAAAATCAGGTAAAATAATAAAAAGAAAAAAGGGGGAATCCAATGACAGAACCAGTAGAAATATTAAAAAAATATTTTGGCTATAACAGCTTTCGGGAAGGGCAGGAGCTTTTGATTGAGGCGATATTAGCGGGGCGGGACGTACTTGGTATCATGCCAACCGGAGCCGGGAAGTCCGTTTGCTATCAGGTGCCAGCTCTGCTGCTGCCCGGAGTGACGATTGTCGTTTCTCCTCTGATTTCCTTGATGAAGGATCAGGTGCAGGCCTTAAACCAGGCAGGGATTCATGCGGCCTATCTCAACAGCTCTCTGACCGAAGGACAGATTGTCACAGCGCTGCGGCTGGCAGCCGGCGGCCGGTATAAAATTATCTACGTTGCACCGGAGCGGCTAGAAACCTATGGCTTTTTACAGCTTGCCAGACAGATCGAGATTTCAATGCTGACCGTAGACGAGGCACACTGTATTTCCCAATGGGGACAGGATTTCCGTCCCAGCTATCTGAATATCCTGCCGTTTTTAAGGCAGCTTGTAAAACGGCCGATTGTCAGCGCCTTTACCGCCACCGCTACAGAGCGGGTGCAGGAGGATATTACCTGTGTTCTTGGTCTCATGAGGCCGCAGATCCTAGTGACCGGGTTTGACCGGAAAAATCTGTTTTTCGTCGTAGAAACCCCGAAAAAGAAATTGGATTATACGATACGTTATGTGCAGGATCACCTTGACGAGAGCGGGGTGGTTTATTGTGCTACCCGTAAAAACGTCGAGCTGGTCTATGAACAGCTTCTGGCGGCAGGAATCTCTGTGACAAAGTATCACGCCGGGCTGGAGCAGGAGGAACGGAGGAAAAATCAGGAAGCCTTTATGTACGATCAGAAGCCGGTGATGGTAGCGACCAACGCCTTTGGGATGGGGATCGACAAGTCGAATATCCGCTATGTGCTTCATTACAACATGCCGCAGAGCATGGAAAACTATTACCAGGAGGCAGGAAGAGCCGGACGGGATGGGGCAGCGGCAGAGTGTATCCTGCTCTACTCGGCTCAGGATCTGATTATCAACCGCTATTTGCTCGAGGGCAAGGAACCTAACCCGGAAAGCACCGAGGAGGATTTGCTGGCCTTGCAGGAGCGGGATTTGGAACGCCTGCGCCAGATGAGCTATTATGCGATGACCAGACATTGTCTGCGGAAGTATATCCTGCATTACTTTGGGGAAGAGGGCAAGGGACGATGTGAAAACTGCTCAAATTGCCAAAAGGAGTTTGAAGAGGTCGATGTAACCGAGGAAGCCGGGAAAATCCTGGCCTGTGTCCAGGAAATGCGCCAACGCTACGGGGTTCATGTGGTAGCTGGGACGCTTTTGGGGGAGGAACGGGCGAAGCTGCGGGAATACCGGGTTTCCCAGTACCAATCCTATGGCGCACTGGTAGGCTGGTCGGAGGGCGGCATCCAGGAAATCATTACAGAGCTGCTTTTAGAAGGAGTATTAAACCAGACGAAGGACAAATATGCGCTGCTGCAGCTGACTGCCTTATCCAAAGAGGTTCTGGAGGGGAAACGGAAGATATTTCTAAAAAAGCCGAAACCAGGGCTACCAGAGGAAGAGGATATCAGGACGGAAGAATGGGAAAGCGGCGGGAATGGAAATCGCGAAACAGGGAAAATCCGGCGTTCGGACATTTTAAACAGCAAAGGCCTGGAATTGTTTGCGAAGCTGCGGGAGCTGCGTACCCAGCTGGCCAAGCAGGAGGGTGTCCCGCCGTATCTGATTTTTTCGGATAAAACACTGGTAGAGCTATGCGTGAAGCTTCCCCGGACGGAGGAGGAGCTGCTTGCGGTACCCGGGATAGGCGAGCATAAGGCGGAAAAATACGGAGACGGCGGAGAACGGCAAAAGCTGTATTTCGGGGAGTTTGCGGAAGCAGTTTCTGGGATGGAACAGGCCTCGGCAGGGAAGCTGGCGAAACGGACGGCAGCCAGGGCAGAAGCGAAGGCAAAGAAAAAAGAAGCAAAGAGGGAATTCTTTCTGACACCAGAGCAAGCCGAATTCTTTCCTTATCAGGAGGCAGGGTATCTGGCAACGGAGCTGGCAGCAGCTTTCAATACACTGCGTGATCCGGATCGGGTAAAAAAACTCTCAGGCGCAGATATTTTCCGTTATGCAGAGGCAGAAGGGTATGTGTCTGAGCAATATGTAAACGGCTTTCGGAAAAAAGTAATTTCTCCCAAGGGAGCCGAGGCCGGGCTGTATCTGGCGCCAAGGAAGAGTAAGGCCGGGACGGAATATGAGGATGTGTATTATAACAAAAAGGCGCAGCAGAAGATAGTTGAATATTATAGCAGGGAAAAGGGACTGTGATTACTTTCTTGTCTTAGTGGGAGCTGATTAAGCTGTTCTTTGCTGCAAAAAAGAAAGGAGAGGGCTTTATGGTAGATTTAAAAGCAAATCCGTTTTACCTGGACGACGAAGCAATCGCCTGGGTAGAGGAAACGAAAAACCAGATGACGTTGGAGGAAAAAATCGGCCAACTTTTTTGTCCGGTTGGCTTTACGACGGATCGGGACGTCCTGAAAGGGAAAACATCGGAGGGATGATGTACCGCCCTGGGATGGGTGCGGAGATTCAGGACATTCACCGTTTTTTGCAGGAAAACACGAAGATTCCGCTGCTGCTGGCGGCCAACCTGGAATCCGGCGGTACTGGTACAGCGGCAGACGGTACGAATTTTGCCAGGCCGATGCAGGCGGCTGCCTGTCCAAACGAAGAAGAGCAGGCCTACCGTTTGGGTTATATTTCCTGTATGGAAGGAGCAGCAGTCGGCTGTAACTGGTCGTTTGCGCCGATTGTAGACATTGATAAAAACTTCCGTAATCCAATCACAAATCTACGCACCTTTGGGGACGACGCGGATCGGGTGCTGCGGATGGGCAGCGCTTACTTGCGGGGAGCGGACGAGGCAGGCTTAGCCGTTTCGATCAAGCATTTCCCAGGGGATGGAGTGGACGAACGGGATCAGCACCTGCATACGACAACGAATTCCCTTTCGATAGAGGAATGGATGGAAAGCTACGGAAAGATTTACCGAGGGTTCATCGATCAGGGGGCGAAAACGGTAATGGTCGGGCATATCGCTCAACCGGCATGGACCAAACGGAAGAATCCGTCGCTTACTCCTGCAGAATGTCATATGCCTGCTACCTTACGAAAAGAGATCGTAGGGGGACTGTTAAGAGAAGAACTCAGGTTTAACGGCCTGGTAGTGACGGACGCTACTCCAATGCTTGGCTATACCTGTGCGATGGAGCGGAAACAGGCAGTACCAACCAGCATTGCAATCGGCTGTGATACGTTCCTTTTTAACCGGGACTTTGACGAGGATTACCGCTATATGCTAGAGGGCTACCAGTCCGGTATTCTGACGGACGAGCGTCTGGAGGAGGCTCTGATGCGGATTCTGGGAACAAAGGCAGCCTTGGGCTTACACAAAAAGCAAAAGGAAGGGACACTGGTTCCGAAGCCGGAAGCATTGGACATCCTGCATTGCGAGAAATTCCAGGGCTGGGCAAAGGAATGCGCCGACCAGTCTGTAACGTTAGCGAAGAATGTCGATTCGGTTTTGCCGATTTCTCCAGAAACATATAAACGGGTGGTGCTATTTGTCACCGAAAGCGAGATGGCAGGACAGGGAGGACAGCTCGAAAAGCGCCTCCGTACCGCATTGGAGGCAGCAGGCTTTGAGGTATGCCAGGAATCCGGAGAGGCCTATGTCAAGGATCAGCCGATGAACATAGAGGGCTTTAAACAGTCCTGCGATCTGGTGATTTATGCGTTCAACCTTCCGTCCGCTTCGGACAATACGGCAATCCGGCTGTTTTGGAAAAATGGGATGATGGGAAGCTGTATGCCGTGGTTTACCAAAGAAGTGCCGACGATTGGAATCAGCTTTGCCAATCCATACCATCTCTTAGATGTCCCGATGATGAAAACCTATATCAATGCCTACAACGATACGGAGGAAACGGTACAGGCTGTCGTAGAAAAGCTGACCGGGAAATCAGAATTTTTCGGGAAAAGCCCGGTCGATCCGTTCTGCGGCAGGGAAGATACAAAATTTTAACTGGTCAATCTTTCTGCAATTGTAGAAAAACAAAAAAGAGCATAAGATTGATAAAAGCCGCCGTAGGGAAACAAGAGGGGTTTCCCACGGCGGCTTTGTTGGAAAGAAAACTGGATAGAATTACTACATCCTACTGCCATAGAAATGCCATACCTGTCTTTTAGAATCGAATCCTGTAGAATCCAGTTAGGAGAAATTTTTCTTCTATGCCGGAGGGCAAGCGGGTTTTGCCTATGACAAACGAAAGGATTTTATTTATGAAACAGGAAAAACAGAAAAAAAACGAAAGGAGACATTCTCCTTATTTGGCACAGCGGGCAGCAGCCGGAGCATTGACCTTGGCTTTGGGAATTTCCGCGCTGGGCTATACAGGCTATCAGGAGTGCGTACAGGTATTCGCCGCAGAGCCACAGAGCGTAACGGTGACGGCTTCTACCTTAAATGTACGGACTGGAGCCGGAACAAACTATGAAAAAGTGGTAAGCAACGGAAATCCTGCCTTTTTAAAACAAGGAGAAACCGCACAGGTACTCCAGGAAAAGGATGGATGGTTTCAGGTAAGCTTTCAGTTTCAGGGGGAAAAGGTGACAGGCTACGTTAGCGGGGATTATGTAACAGTCTCGAACCAGTCTACCGAAACAGAGGGAAGCACCATGCAGCCGGGGACATCCGACAGCAGTAGTACAGATTCGACAAAAGACACGGAGCAGGTAACTACAATAGTAGAAAAGCTTCCGTTGGAGGTTCCAGGCAAGGTGACGGCAGATGTATTGCGGGTTCGGAAGGGAGCCGGGACAAAATACGATCAGCTCATGGTAGGAAAAGAAGCGGTTTCTTTAAAAAAGGGTGATAAAGTAACGATTACAGGCAGAAAAGCAGCAGGCGGGGAATATTGGTATAAAATTTCTTTTACATATAATAAGAAAAAGAAAACAGGTTATGTTTCCTCAGATTATGTGACATTGACTGCTATAAGCGGAAAAAACATCAATGTGAAAGGCTCCATTACCCGCGCACTTTATCCGCGCACGACCACCTTGGCTTCTAAAAAATATATTGTGACATATAATAAAAAGAAGATGGCAGTTAAGCCAGGGAAAAAATGTATTATTACTGGCGAAAAAACCGTAAAGGGTGTAAAATGGTATCAGATCAAATTTTACTATGGGAAAAAGCTGCTGACCGGATATGTCCTGGCAAAATATGTGGACTTCCGGCAAACAGAGGTAGTTACAACCGTTACGACTCCGGGAGAGGAAAACCCGGGAAACCAGACAGGTTCTAATGGAACAGATTCCGGCGGAAGCAATACAGAGCCGGGAGAGAATAATGGCGGGACAGATCTGACCTTCCAGATACAGCCAGGTTCGGTGACAAGCGGGCCGATTGAGGTACGGGTAGCCGCCGGATATTCCAGCGAGGTAGTAAAAGACAGTACGACCGGAAGCAGCCATACCCTGACCAACGGACAAGCCGTAACGGTCTATGATAAGACAGAGGTAGACGGAGCGGCATGGTATCTTGTCACCTATGAAACCAGTCAAGGCACAGGGCTTGGCTATGTACCTGCAGCCTTTATTCAGCTTGGTGGTACGGCGAATCTGCCAGGCGGCAGTACAGGGTCTGCATTAAGCGATGCAGAATTTGAAGCCAGTATGAATGCACAGGGCTTTCCGGAAAGCTATAAGCCATATCTGCGGACGCTTCATGCCGCACATCCGTATTGGGTTTTTGAGGCGAAGCAGACTGGACTGGATTGGAATACCGTAATTGAAAACGAGAGCGGTGTTGGGGAAAACCTGATTGAAAATCATAAAAATCTGGCATGGAAGTCGATGGAGCCTGGAGCATATAATTGGAAAACGGACACCTTTGTACCATACGACGGAAGCACTTGGGTGACAGCCTCTAAGGAAGCCGTTGAATATTATATGGATCCAAGGAATTTCCTGACAGAAAACGGGATTTTTCAGTTTGAATTACTATCCTATCAGCCAACCTATCAGACAGAAGCCGGTGTAGAATCTATTTTAAGCGGAACTCCTATGAAGGGGGCTTCTTATACTTATTTGGACGAGCAGGGAAAGCAGCAGACTACGACCTATGCAAAAAGCTTTTTGGAGGCAGCGCTTTATTCTGGTGTCAGCCCGTATCATCTGGCCAGCCGTTCCAAGCAGGAGGTTGTGACAAGCAGTACCTCGTTAAGTTCCAGCGTCAGCGGCAAGGTAAGTGGCTATGAGGGACTTTACAACTTTTACAACATCGGTGCTACCCATAGCACGGCAGCAGGCGGGGCGATTATCAACGCTCTTAAATATGCCAAAAACGGAACTCCGGGAAAGCAATACAGCAGTACGCTTACCTTTAACGATTACATTAAAATTCCGTGGAACAATTCCTATCGGTCAATCGTAGGCGGCGCGGCCTTTATCGGGTATAATTATATTCAGAGGGGACAAAATACGGTTTATCTGGAGAAATTTAACGTAACAGAACAATCGACCTATTCCCATCAGTATATGGCGAATGTCGAAGGGGCAGCTTCCGAATCTACTAAAACGGCAGCCGCCTATCGTCAGCTTGCCGATACTCCGATTTTATTTTCTATTCCGGTTTACCAAAATATGCCAACGACAGCATGTGCGGCTCCGGCTGATAAAAAGAATCCGAATAACTGGTTAAAAACACTAGCTATCGACGGCTATTCCCTGACCCCGACCTTTGATCCAGCTTCCGAGCAGGCCTATGGTCTGATTGTAGGAAAAGACGTTGCCCAGGTGACGCTTACGGCAACAACAGCCAGCAGCAAAGCTACCGTTACCGGAGCCGGCACAATCGCCCTAAACCCAGGCAACAACCAGGTGATGCTGGTCGTCACCGCCGAAAACGGAGAAGTGCGGGTGTATGTTGTAAATATTACAAGAGAGAGCTAAAACAGCTTCGTAACGGAGAGCGCCAAGCTGGATTTCATCCGGCTCAGGAGAAAAATTTGACGCGTTTCTTTGCGGCAAGATTTTTCTCCCCCAGGTGGGGGCGATGAAGTAGGAGGAACCTATGACAAACGAAAGGAGTTATTTATGAAACAGGGGAGGAATCGAATAGGACGGATACGGCAGGGACTGGCAACAGTCTTCTGCCTTTTTGCGGTGATTGGCCTGTGTTTGACGGTCTGGATATCGGCGGGAGGCTGTCTTTTGGCGCAGGCAGCCAGTGCTTCTATCAGTATTGAAGCAGACGAAACGACGCTTCAGGTAGGCGAGAAAATTACGGTTCGGCTTGTCATTGAAAGCGCAGATCGCTTAGGGGACTTTGAGGCATTTTTGACCTATCAATCCTCTGTTTTGGAATTTGAAGAGGCGGAGGCTCCGGCAACGGGCGGCGAGGGAATCATTCGGATCAGTGATATAGAACCGATGGAGCGTACGAGAAAACGAACCTATGAGCTGATGTTTCGTGCAATCGGAATCGGTGGCTGTGAGATTGCGATTCAAAATAAGGCGCATGTTTATGCAGATGACGGCGGAAAGGAAATGTCGGTTTCCAGCAATACGCTTTCCCTTCAGGTCAAGCCGTCAGACGAGGCCAGCAGTGAAACAAGGCTGCAGGAGTTAAAGATCAGCCCAGGCAGTCTGATACCGGAATTTTCTGCAGAAACGGAGAAATACCAGGTCGAGGTAGGGGATATTACCTCTCTTGTGATCAGTGCGGTTCCAGAGGATACGAAGGCAACTGTAGCCGTACAGGGAAATGAGGAATTTTCCGACGGGGAAAATCTGGTAGAGATAACCGTAACAGCAGAAAATGCAGACAGCCGGGTATATCGGATACAGGTGTTTAAAAATGTACCTGCTTCTGGAAATGGATCCTCTGCCGAGGGTGGTGTCACCGGAGAAACCGAAAACGGCGGTTTAGAGGGGGAAACAGGAGAAAATGAGCCGGGAGGCGCGGAGGAACATTCCGATCAGGAAACGGAAGCATTTTCGATAAAGGAAAAAGGAGACAGCCTGGAATTTTCCGGGCAGTTCCGGTATCTGGTTTCCGAAGCGCCGCAGACGGCAGTATCTGGCCTTCCAGAAGGATATGTGCCTTATAGCCTGCTGCTGTTTGGCAAGAAAATACCCGCTTATCAGAATTCCTCAGAAGGCATGGCAGCCGAGGAGCCCTCTAAGGTACTGGTTTATGTCGAGGGAAGTATAGCTGCAGACGGAGAACTGCGAAAGGGTCAGGCAGGCTTTTACGAATTTGATACTGAAAGTAAAAGTATGGAAAAAATTCAGTTCCGCACCCTGGAAAAAGAAACAGAAAGCTGGAAAGGGGTTGACACGGAGGCACCTTGGATATTATATATTATAATAGTAGGATTAACAGCGCTTTGTACGATTTTGGGTATTGTTTTAATTCAGGTAGGAAAAAAGTATTATAGCATCAGGCAGAAACGACGGTAAGAACTGGCTGCCATCAGGCTTGGCGGAGAAAGAGAAGAGCCGCCAGAAGGGAGGAACCATATGTTGTGCGACAGGTGTAAAATGAAGGAAGCAAAGATCTATTATACCGAGATTACAGGAGGAAAAAAGATTGAACAGCATCTGTGTGAGGATTGTGCAGCAGAGCTGACCAGCTTTCAAAAGGAGATTCCGTTGGAGAGCCTGCTGTCGGGGCTGCTGGGGATGGGAAGCGGCGGCAGCCGGAATCATGTCTGTCAGGTTTGCGGAATGAGCTATCAGGAGTTTCAAAAGGCTGGGAAGTTTGGCTGTGAAAACTGCTATAAGACCTTTGGGCGGCTTCATCAGGGAACACTCAAGCGGATTCAGGGAGCGACGGCACATACCGGGAAAATCGCCGCCTCCTGGCAGCAGGAACCGGCCGAGAGACAACAGGAGTATTCCAGGCAGGAGAGGGAAGCGAAACAGACAGAAGCGATACAAGGAGATGGAGAACATATATTAAAGGAGACAGAAAAAAAGGAGATAGAAACATCAGAACCGTCAATAAACGAAAAACCAAGAAAAACGGAATCGGAATGGTTTCCGCTGGAGCAGGCTTTAAAGGAAGCAATAGCAAAAGAAGAATATGAGGCAGCAGCCAGGCTGCGGGACGAAATCCGAAGCATCAAGGCCTCCAAGGATGGAACATCCTTTGAGAAGGGAGAGTGTGGCGAATGTCCGAAAAACAGTTAAAATGGTATGAGGAAGCAGGCGAGGAAAGCGATGTTGTCATTTCCTGCCGGGTACGTCTGGCGAGAAATTTAAAAAAATATCCGTTTTCGGTAAAGCTTCCTCCAGAGCAGGCAGGTAGACTGGTAGAGGAGGTCGGCGCCTGCGCAAAGCTTCTCCAGGAGCAAATGCCGGTTTCACAGGAAGAGGAAACCGAATATCTTTTCTGTCCGTTTCAGGCATTGACGGAAATGGATAAGCAGGCTTTGGTAGAGCGGCATGTTGTAAGTCCTGCCTTTGCCGAGAAAAAACAGGCGACGGGACTGATTTTATCAGAGGATGAATCGGTCGGTATCATGATCAACGAAGAGGATCATATCCGTATTCAGGCAATTTCCGGTGGGATGAGGATGGCAGAGGTTTGGGAACGGGCAAATCGGGCAGATGACATTTTGGATCAGGCGCTTTCCTTTGCCTATGACCGGCAATATGGCTATTTAACCTCCTGTCCGACGAATGTCGGTACGGGTCTTAGAGCTTCTTATATGATGTTTTTGCCGGCGCTAACCAGTGCAAACCGGATTGCACAGCTAGCCGAGGAAATGGCTGCCTATGGAATCGTCCTAAGAGGGATTTATGGGGAAGGAACCTCCGCTATTGGGGATATTTACCAGGTATCCAACCAACGGACGCTTGGCAATTCGGAGCAGGAAATTATAGAAAATCTAAACCATGTGGTCAGGCAGGTCATCCGGCAGGAGCGGCGGCGCAGGGAATTTATGTTGGAAAAGCATTACGACGAGATGGAGGATCAGGTACACCGATCCTATGGTGTTCTAAAATATGCGACCAAAATCCCATCCTCGGATGCCGTGACACTTTTGGGACAGCTCAAGCTAGGCGTCGATTCCGGAATGATCCGGCTGAAGGAGGACTTTCCGTTTTATCAGCTTGTCATTGCCGTGCAGCGCGCCAATATCCAAATGCAGATCGGGCGGAGCTGCGGCAACCTCCAGCGAGATAAATACCGGGCAGAGTATATCAGACAGAACCTGCCGGAATTGGTGAGATAGGAGGGGATAGCGTGTTAGCAGTAAAAAGTTTGGTACAGGGAAACTCTGTGGTGACAGAGGAGAATATTGGAGCATATGACGGAAGAGAGGCTATTATTACGATTCTGGATTATGCCTGCAAACCACCAGATTCAAAACCAAGTGAAAAAAGATAGACTTTAGTCAGTATGTTACACCAACCGAACGGGGTAAAAATGTAGAAGCTTATATGGAGGAAATGCGAGGAAATGATCGAATCTAAAAAAATCTTTGTAGATACGGTTCCTTTTATTTATTATTTGGAATAAAATTCTAAATACTATGATCTGACTTTACGTTTTTTCATAAATGTTATTCTTGTGACTTCTTCTATTACTGTAGAGGAATATTGTGTTTTCCCCTATAGTAGAAATGAAATAAATTTAATAGAAAAATTTTATGCTTTTTTTCAGGATATGGGAATTAGAATCATAGAAGTTGATCAGAAGATTGCAGGTAGAGCTGCCAGAATCAGAGCAAAATACCAAAGCTTTCGGGCGATGGATGCGTTGCAGCTGGCAACGGCTAGGATACAGAACTGTCAGTTATTTTTAACAAATGACAAACAGCTAAAACAGTTTCAGGAAAGAACATGTATGATTTTGGAAGAATCTATTTTAGAAAAAATTTGAATTTCCCTTTACAAACAATAGGAAAGAAGAGAAAGTGAGGCAAAGACAACATGCAGGATAAATTTACAGAGCAGGCGCGGGCTGCGCTTCAGCTGGCCACCGAAACAGCCTATGAGCTGTCCCATAGCTATATCGGCACGGAGCATTTGCTGATAGGGCTTTTGGGCGTGGATGGTGTGGCAGGGCAGGTGTTGGAGGAAAACGGCGTAGACGGCGGGCGGATTTTAGAAATGGTCAACCGGCTGATTGCATCGGGCGGAACGGCTGCGGTTGCTTCGGAGGATACCATGACGCCGCGTGTCAAACGGATTTTAGAGCAGGCCTACCGGGAGTCGGTGCGTTTAGGAGCGCAGTTAATCGGTACGGAGCATATCCTGATTGCGCTCTTAAAAGAGCCGGATTGTATCGCAGTACGGCTTCTTTCTACTATCGGTGTCAATATTCAGAAGGTATATATTGATATCCTGACGGCTATCGGGCAGGATGTAAATACGGCGAAGGGAGAATATATGTCCCAGAAAAGCCGGAACCGGCACCGTTCCTCCACGCCGGTACTCGATCAGTACAGCCGGGATTTGACGGCCTATGCCAGAGACGGCAAGCTCGATCCTGTGATTGGCCGTGAACAAGAGATTCAACGGGTGATCCAGATCATGAGCCGGCGGACGAAAAATAATCCGTGTCTGATTGGGGAGCCGGGAGTAGGAAAAACAGCGGTAGCCGAGGGTCTGGCAGCGAAGATTGTCGAGGGAAATGTACCGGATACGATTCGAGATAAGCGAGTGGTGACACTGGATATTTCCGGGATGGTCGCAGGCTCTAAATACCGGGGCGAGTTTGAGGAGCGGATCAAACGGGTGATGCAAGAGGTCATGAACGACGGAAACGTATTGCTCTTTATCGACGAAATTCATACGATCATCGGGGCAGGAGGCGCAGAAGGGGCGTTAGATGCCTCCAATATTCTAAAGCCATCTCTGGCACGGGGAGAGCTGCAGGTATTGGGCGCCACGACAAGAGAGGAATACCGCAAGCATATCGAAAAGGATGCTGCCCTGGAGCGGCGTTTTCAGCCGGTTGTGGTAGAGGAGCCGTCCGAAGAGGAAACGGTGCTGATTTTAAAAGGGCTGCGGGATCGGTATGAAGCGCATCACAAGGTACGGATTACCGATGAGGCTATCGAGGCAGCAGTCAAGCTGTCTACCCGCTATATCAACGACCGTTTTCTGCCGGACAAGGCAATTGACCTAATCGACGAGGCAGCCTCCAGAGTCAGACTTTCGACCTTTACAGAAGCGCCGGAGGTCAAGGAATATGAGGAGCAGATTCAGGCATTAGAGGAGAAAAAAGAGGAAGCAATCAAGCAGGAGGCTTATGAGAAGGCCGGTGAAATCAAAAAGGAACAGGAAGCGTTAAAGGCCAGACTGAATGAGCTACACTTACAGCAGGAGCGGGATCGGCAGGAAAACCGGCTGGTCGTCGGGGAGAACGAGGTGGCGGATATTGTTTCGAGTTGGACGAAAATCCCGGTACAAAAGCTGGCAGAGGAGGAGACCGAGCGTCTAAAGAGGCTGGAAAATATCCTTCATGAGCGGGTGATAGGGCAGGAGGAGGCAGTCAGCGCAGTCGCCAGAGCGATCCGGCGCGGCCGGGTAGGCTTAAAGGATCCGAACCGTCCGATTGGCTCCTTCCTGTTTTTAGGGCCGACCGGCGTGGGAAAAACCGAGCTGTCCAAAACGTTGGCGGATGCGATGTTTGGCAGTGAAACAGCTATGATCCGGGTCGATATGTCCGAATACATGGAAAAGCACAGCGTGTCCAAGCTAATCGGATCGCCGCCGGGCTATGTCGGCTATGACGAAGGCGGGCAGCTAAGTGAAAAGGTACGGCAAAATCCGTATTCTGTCATTTTATTTGACGAAATCGAAAAGGCGCATCCGGATGTGTTTAATATTTTGCTGCAGGTATTAGACGACGGGCATATCACCGATTCGCAGGGGAGACGGATCAGCTTTAAAAATACGATTATCATCATGACTTCCAATGCCGGAGCGCAGCGGATTTTAAGTCCAAAGACGTTAGGCTTTTCTGCTGTCAATGACGAGAAGGCCAGCTATGAGACGATGAAAAACAACGTGATGGAGGAGGTTCGGCATATTTTTAAGCCGGAATTTTTAAACCGGATTGATGAAACGATAGTGTTCCATACCTTGACAAAGGATAATCTGCGTGAAATTGTGCGTGTGCTGCTCTCTGCGATTGCCGCCCGTACGAAGGAGCAGATGGGAATTACTCTTTCGGTGACAGAGGATGCCTATTTGCTGTTGGCAGAGGACGGATTTGATCAGAATTACGGAGCCAGGCCGTTAAAGCGCAGCATCCAAAGCAAGGTAGAGGATAAGCTGGCAGAGGAAATTTTAGAAGGAAGAGTTCAGGCAGGGGATACCGTAGTGGTAGACGCGAAGGACGGAACGATTGAGTTTCATGGACAACTGCCGCAAGCGTCTGATGTTGATGTATGATAAAATAGGTGGAATAGATAAAATAGATGGAAGGTATGGGAGCCAAATCAAAAAATTTGGGATTGCAGAAAGGTTTGTCTGGATTTTTCTGTGAAAATATTGTAAGATAGCAGTAGGACGACCTGTCAGATGATGACCGGAAACGATGACCGAAGAGGATGACCAGAAGCGATAGCCGGAACGAATAACGTCAAAAAGGGGCAGGCTGTCTGATAGTAAGGAACCAAACAGTTCCTAAGGATTTTATATTGAAACACCAGGAGGATAAGATCATGGCAGTAGTAGAAGAATTGATTCGCAGTGAAGAGAACGGGACACTGAGCTTTGGCAACTTTACCTTGCCGCAAAAGGCGAAGGTGAACGAGTTTGAGCATGGCGGCGATATCTACAAGGTAAAGACCTACAATGAGATAACCAAGCTGGAGAAAAACGGCCTGTTTGTATACGAGTCCGTACCAGGAACCGCTGTTTTTCATTTTGAACAGACGGAAACGAGCGTCAGCTTTCAGGTAGAGGCAGCAGAGGACGTACAAATTACCCTGGGAATGGAGGAGGAAAAGGAATATAAGGTTTTTGTCGATCAGACACAGGTCGGCAGGATGAAAACCGGACTGGGCGGCAAGCTGACGATCAGCACTGAAATGGAGGCTGGAAGGGCGGCTGCTGTAACAATTACTGAGGCATAGCAGGTATGGCAAAAAATAAAACAGTATTTTTTTGCCAGGAATGCGGCAACGAGTCGGCCAAATGGCTTGGACAATGCCCTGCCTGCAAGGCCTGGAACAGCTTTGTAGAGGCTCCCGCTGGGGGAGCCTCTGGTGGGCTGCCAAGAGGAATCTCTTCCGGGGCGCATTCGTCAGGACAAGCAGGAGGCCTCCGAACAGGAGCCAGCCGTTCGGTGATAGGCGCCGGGAAGGCAGGTATCGCAGGCGGGTCGGCCGCCTCCGGTAGATTTGGCGGCGTTACTCCGCTTTCTCAGGTATCGGTATTGGAGGATGAACGGATTTCCTCCGGGATTGGAGAGTTAGATCGGGTATTGGGTGGAGGGATTGTGAAAGGCTCCCTTGTCTTAGTCGGCGGCGATCCGGGAATCGGGAAATCGACCCTGCTGCTGCAGATGTGCCGGGAGCTGACTGCCAGGGAGGTGTCCGTTTTATATGTTTCCGGGGAAGAGTCGCTCAGACAGATTCGGATGCGTGCGGATCGCTTAGGTGGATTTTCCGGGGATTTAAAGCTGCTTTGTGAAACGAGCCTGGATATTATTATAGAGCTGGTTCAGACAGAGCAGCCGGAGTTAATTGTGATTGACTCGATTCAGACGATGTACCGGGAGGACAGTCCTTCTGCTCCCGGCAGTGCTTCTCAGGTCAGAGAGACGACTACAGCCTTATTAGGACTGGCCAAAGGAATGGGGATTTCGATCTTTATTGTCGGACATGTCACCAAGGAGGGTGTTGTGGCAGGACCCAGACTGCTAGAACATATGGTAGATACCGTGCTGTACTTTGAAGGAGAAAACGTCGCGGTCTACCGATTGCTGCGGGCAGTCAAAAACCGTTTTGGCTCGACCAATGAGGTCGGTGTGTTTGAGATGCAGGGAAATGGTCTGACGGAGGTGAAAAATCCGTCCGAATATATGCTGCAGGGAATGCCGGAAAATGAGCCTGGATCGGTCGTGGCCTGTACGATGGAAGGAACACGTCCGATTTTAGTTGAGGTACAGGCTCTAGTCTGCCAGACCAGCTTTAATATGCCGCGCCGGACGGCCGCCGGAATTGACTATAACCGGGTCAATCTTCTGATGGCGGTGTTAGAAAAGCGAGCCGGGATGTCGCTTGCTTCTTGTGATGCCTATATCAATGTAGCAGGAGGGATGCGGGTAGGGGAGCCTGCCCTGGATTTGGCGATTGTATTAGTCCTGATGTCCAGCTACCGGAACCGGGAGGTCAGTAACAAAACGATTGTATTCGGCGAGGTTGGTCTGACCGGCGAGGTGCGAGGCGTCAGTATGGCCGGGCAGCGGGTAGAGGAAGCCGGAAAGCTGGGCTTTGAAACCTGTATTATGCCGGAGGTCAATCTCAGTGCGGTCAGAAGCACTAAAATGAAACTAATCGGAATAAAAAATATCAGAGAATTGGCGGGGAGTTTTCGTGGGTAAAAGTCTGTTCATTTCCGAGAAGCCCAGTGTGGCACAGGAATTTGCAAAAGCGTTGAAAATCAATGGAAAAAAACAGGATGGATACATCGAATCCGAGGATGCCGTCGTGACGTGGTGCGTCGGGCATCTGGTGACGATGAGCTATCCGGAAGCCTATGATCCGGCATTGAAGAAGTGGAATTTCCAGACACTTCCTTTTTTGCCGGAACATTTTTTATACGAGGTGATTCCAACAGTCAAAAAGCAGTACGAGGTCGTCAGTAAGCTGCTGAAACGAAAGGATATCGACAAAATTTACGTCTGTACCGACTCCGGGCGGGAGGGGGAATACATTTACCGTCTGGTGGATGAGATGGCGAAGGTCGGAAACAGCAAGGAAAAGCTGCGGGTCTGGATAGATTCCCAGACCGAGGAGGAGATCCTGCGGGGAATTCAGGAGGCGAAGCCGCTTTCTGATTATGACAACCTGGCAAGTGCCGCCTATCTGCGTGCCAAAGAGGATTATCTGATGGGCATCAATTTTTCCAGAGCCCTTACTTTAAAATACGGCAATGCGATTATGGACTTTTTGAACAGCGGGAAATGGTCGGCCGTTTCGGTCGGCCGTGTGATGACCTGTGTGCTGGGGATGGTCGTGCGCCGGGAGCGGGAGATCCGCGATTTTGTCGAAACTCCGTTTTATCGGGTGATAGCAACCTTCTGCAAAGAGGGAGAAGCTTCCGATAGCGCCTCCGTTTCGGGTATTTCTATTCCAGGGATTTCAGGGCAGCAGACGCAGGCAAGTGCAGGAACGTCTGGAAACGCTTCTTCACATACGTTAGAGGGAGAGTGGCGTGCGGTAGAAGGTTCACAATATTTTCAGTCTCCTTTGCTTTATAAAGAAAACGGCTTTAAGAAGGTAGAGGATGCCAAAAAGCTGATTCAGGAGTTACGTTCTTCCGGGAAGCCGCCAGTAGTCGAAAAGGTAGAAAAGAAAACCGAAAAGAAAAATCCGCCGCTTCTTTACAACCTGGCCGAGCTGCAAAACGATTGCTCCCGGATGTTTAAAATCAGTCCGGACGAGACGTTAAAGATTGCCCAGGAGTTATATGAAAAAAAGCTGGTGACATATCCAAGAACCGATGCCAGGGTGCTTTCCAGTGCGGTAGCAAAGGAAATCCATAAAAATTTGCAGGGACTGACGGGGTATGCGCCGGCTGCTTTGGGAACAACGGCTTTAGAGATTTTAAAGAAGGGTTCTCATAAAAAGATCGGCAGTACCCGCTATACAAACGACAAGCAGATCACCGATCACTATGCGATTATCCCGACCGGACAGGGGCTTTCACAGCTAGGAGGCTTAACGCCGCTGTCCGCCAAGGTTTATCAGGCGATTGTCCGTCGCTTTCTTTGTATTTTCCTTCCGCCGGCCGTGTATCAGAAATTGAACCTGATAGTAAAAATCGGAATAGAAAGCTTCTTTACCTCCTTCCGTCTGCTGACCGATCCCGGATATTTAAAGGTGGCCAATCCATCTGCCGCGGCTGCGAGCCAGCCGTCTGCTCCGTCCGGGACAGGCACCGGGCAGACCGGCTCGCCCGGGCAGGCAGGCACATCCGGCCAGGACAGTCAGGAGGGCGATACGCTGGATGCCGATTTAGTCGCCTTTGCCGGAAGCTTAAAAAAGGGTATGGTATTATCCCTGCAGGGCTTAGAAACAAAGGAAGGGAAAACCAGTCCGCCGAAGCGTTATAATTCCGGCAGCATGATTCTGGCAATGGAAAATGCCGGACAGCTCATCGAGGATGAAGAACTGCGGGCGCAGATTAAGGGAAGCGGTATCGGCACAAGCGCCACCAGAGCAGAAATTTTAAATAAGCTGGTGAAAATCAATTATTTAAAGCTGAATAAAAAAACGCAGATGATTACTCCGGCTCAGCAAGGCGAGCTGGTCTACGAGGTCGTTTATTCCTCGATCCGCTCCCTCTTAAATCCTGAGCTGACAGCAAGCTGGGAAAAGGGCTTAACCTACGTTTCCGAGGGCAGCATCAGCGAGGAGGAATACATGCAGAAGCTGACCGGCTTCGTCTCCCGGATGACCGAGGGCGTCAAAAAATCAGGAAACCCATCGGCACTGCGAGGGGCATTTGCCCGGGTGGCTGCATATTATAAGTCAAACACCCCGTAGCAAGCTACAGGGAATGAATCGGAATTCGGAGGAGGAAACCTATGAAGATTAGAAGAGCAGCAGAACAGGAGTTGTTGGAATTATGGGGATATGAAAGTATTTCTACTGCTTCTTCTACTGCAAAATTTTTTTGCGATAACATAAAAAGGGGGAATACCGAATTTTGGGCGCTTGATTATGATGGAGAGCTGATCGGTGAACTGTATGTTTTCTATGACCTTGAGGACAAAGACTTTGCAGATGGTCAAAGAACGGCATATCTTTGTGCATTTAGAATCAGAACAAAGTTCCGTGGTCAGGGATTAGGGACAAAGCTGATCTGTCATGTGATGAAACACATAAAGGAGTTAGGATATCAAAGGATATCTATTGGCGTAGACGCCACGGATACCGCTAATATTCGTTTATATAAGCGACTTGGTTTTACAACAAAGGTAAAAGAATGTGCAGAAGATCCTTGCGACAGAGACGAAAATATGCAGCCTAAATCATGTCCTTGCTTTTGGCTGTTATATAAAGAAATCTAAGAAAAATTCAGACGCCGACCTTTGCGACTGAAAAATCTTCGGCTGGAAATTCTTCTGCCGGAAAAGGGTACTGGGAAAGCGCTTACGGAACTCTAAAACAGTAAGCGCTTGTACAGTACCCCAGAAAATTTTCAGACGCACGGTCTTTGCGGCTGGAAATTCTTCTGCCGGAAAAGGGTACTGGGAAAGCGCTTACGGAACTCT